>JACQVL010000355.1 GCA_016209865.1 Candidatus Latescibacterota bacterium
CCCGATCCCCATCGGCTGGGCGTACAGGCCGTCTGCGGCGAACGTCCCGAACGCGGACGCCATCTCCAGCGGAGAGACCCCGGACGTTCCCAGCGCCAGCGATAGATGGGGGCGTAGAGGTCTGGTGATCCCGAACCGTGTGGCGGTCTCCACGACCGCCTCCGGGCCGATCTGGGCGATGAGCTTAGCGGCCGCGACGTTGATCGACTGCATCAGCGCCCATTTCACGGTCATCGCGCCGTGATGTGTGCGATCCACGTTCCGGGGCGTCCATGACGCGCCGCCCGACACCGGAAAGGTCGTGGGCTCATCGACGACGACGGTGGCCGGGGTGACCGCCCCCCGGTCGATCGCGGTGAAATAGACGAACGGCTTAAACCCGGAACCGGGGAGACGGTTCGACTGGACGGCCCGGTTGTATGGACTGGTTGCGAAACTGCGGCCGCCGACCATGGCTTTGATCGCCCCGGTCTGGGGTTCGATGGCGACGAGGGCGACCTGGACTCCGTCTCCCGGCCGCCTGCCCATCGCGGCGTCCAACCGCGCCAGTCCGGCCTGCACGGCCTCCTGAGCGTGACGCTGGAGTTCCAGGTCGATCGTCGTATAGATTTTGAGCCCGCCGTAGTAGACGAGGTCGTTCCCGTACGCCTCGACGGCCGCCTTCTTGACGTAGTCCAGAAAATACGGCCCATCCTGCCCGGTTGTCAATCGTCTGAGAGTCAGGGGCGCGCGCACGGCGGCGTCCCGTTCCTCCGACCGGATGAACCCGGCCCGGACCATCTGATCGAGCACGACCGTCTGCCGTCGCTTGGCCCGGTCGAACGACTGGTACGCATCGTACCGTGACGGATTCTGGAGCAACCCGGCCAGGAACGCCGATTCCGCCAGGACCAGCTCGCTGGCGTGTTTCCCGAAGTACGCCTGCGCCGCCGACTCGATCCCGTACGCCCCGGCCCCGAAATAGACGTTGTTACAGTAGGCTTCGAGGATCTGTCCCTTCGAGAACGCCTGTTCGATCTGGGCGGCGATCAGGAGCTCCTTCGCTTTACGGAGCCACCACTTCTCCGGGGAGAGCACCAGGTTTTTGGCGAGTTGCTGCGTGATCGTGCTTCCCCCCTGTGCCTTGCTCCAGCTCCGGAGGTCGACCCACACCGACCGGAGGAGGGCGAGCTTGTCCAGACCATGATGACGGTAGAAATGGCGGTCCTCGACCGCGATCAGGGCCCGGAGAAACAGGGGGGAAACCTGGTCGAGCGAGACGCGAAGACGCCCGCCGAACGTGCCGATGAGGGTAGGTTCTCCGGCAGTCCCGGTCGCGTAGATCTGCGTGGGTTGCCCGATGAACACGTCGTCCAGCCGGTCGGGCAGTTGGGGGACCGTCGGCGCGATGACGAAGACCTCGACGAGGCCGGCGACGATCGTCAGTCCAAACAGACTCACGCTCACGTACACGAGGAGATGGAGACGTCTCACGGCCTGGAGACCCCCGTTGAGTCCACCGGCGCTTCTCTCGTCCCTGGTTCGTTGAGCCGTTCAGACACATCGCGGACAGCCGCCTCGTCCCCCCAGAGGGTGAACACGGCCGGTTTCCCGTCCCGCTCCACCTCAAACCCCAGTTCGACGGCTCCTCCGACCGACTGTTCCCCGATCCCGACGCGTTTGAGACTCTCTCGCCATTCGAGCAATCGGAATGGGTCGTTGACGACCTGCGTCCGGCGTTCTTCCGGCAGGCCGTTGAGCGCGGCGAAGAACGCCTCGGCGGAGTAGACCCGCCCCTGGAACCGGTCGAGTTCGTCCAGAGACCCCTTATCCCCCTGTTCAGACCGCTTGATCAGGAGGAACTGTTCTCCGGAAATCGGGATTTCCTCGATGACTCGATTGCGGTCGTCGACCAGGAGGGCGAAGATGCCGCCGTCGTCGCTCTCGGCGATGAACGTCCTCGACCACCCCGCTCCCCAGGACAGCTCCAGCAGGTGGAAGGGGGAGATGAGTTGGGTTGCGATCTCCTGGGGCAGGAGGGTGTAGACTTCGATGAACTTCTGCCGGGACATCACGACCTGGCTGTGTTGGTCGAGGAGGCGGACCAATTCCGTCAGGTTGGAGACGTGCGCTGCCCGGCTGTTCGCCTCTGTCAGGCTGGTCACGAGGTCCGACAGTCGTCGCTGTGCCCGCAGGCCCTTACGCTCCACGTCGGCCACCCAGCCGGCTTTGGGGCGTCTGGGGTTGGTCGTCCGCAGGTAGCTCCCGATGAGACGTTCAGCAAGGTCCGTCTGTAATTCGACGACCACCAGGGCGAGGCAGACGCCGGGGAGGAGCACGACCGGGTGCAGGATGGCGAGACGGCGTGAGCGCATAGGCGACCATCAGGTCGGAGGGGGCTTGGATGGCGTACGACGCCCTCGTCGCCAGCGCCATCGGCGCTTGGGACGCGCGGGTGTCTGGGGTTCCTCGTCGGCGGGAAGGGAAGCAGCGGCATCGGGAGGGGGTGACGGCACTGCGGGCGGAGAGATCGTCCCCTCGACGACCTGTGGAGGCTGGACTTGGGGACTCCCCGGTCCCTCCCCGTGCTCGACGGAGGGGGCATTCGGACTCTGAACAGGGCGTCGCCGCTTGCGCCACCGGCGTCGCCGGCGATCCGGCTGAGGAGGGGGCACCGCCTCGTTCTCAGCCGCCAACGGGCTGGCGTTCGGAGGGAGTGTCGGGTCAGGGACGGGGGCAGTCAGCGACGATGGCGGGGAAGCCTCGGTCTCGGGCGCCGGTTCGAGCTCGTGCGTGATGACCGGCGCTGGCTCAGGCTCGATCGGGGGGGGCGGGGCTGTTGAGCCGATCTTTCCAGCAGGCCGGGCGGTTTTCGCCCGGAGGCCGGGCCGGGCCTGCGTCCCGGTCATGACCGCTCTCGGTAAGACGACCCGAGCCGTCACCAGGGGATTGACCCACTGGCTGACGCGCAGGTCTCCGCACAGCCCGACGCACAGGTAGGCGGTCTCGAAATCAACCTCCCGGTCCTGTTCGAGCCAGCGGACCATCTCCATCACGGCCAGACGGGCGGCCTGTTTGACCGAGGAGGCCGACGCGACCGTGATGCACGACTCATTGTTCTCCAGGCGTGGCCAGGCAAACCGGCCGCCGGGGAGCACATCAACCCGGATCGTCACCTCAGCCGCGACTTCGACCCCAGTCCCGCTCGTCTCGCCGTCGCCCATACACGCCTTGACATCCCCTAACGCCAGGAGCGCGCCCTTCACTTGAACCGGAAGGTAGACACGAGCCCCGGCCGTGATGTCCTGGGTGTCCATGTTCCCGCCATGCCGGCCGGGATACCGGGTGGAGATCTCCCCATGCCGGGAGGCCACCCCGATCACCCCGATGACCGGCCGAACCGGGATGGTCACCCCTTCAGCCACCTCAACCCGTCCCTCCACGATGGGCATCGTCCGGGCGACAGGACGGCGGACATCAGGCCCCAGGATGCCCGCACGAGGCCGGATGACAGCGACCCCTTTGGAAGCCGGACGGATCTGCTGAATCTGCACACACAGGACATCCCCCACCTCGGCCCCTTCGACAAACACGGGGCCCGTCACAGGGTTCCGTTGCTCGGCATCGGCCCATTTGTACGTGTCTGGATGGTTGGTGACGCGTCCGGTGTAGCAGTCATGGGTCTCAAAGAGGATGGTTTCTCCGCGACCGGCCACGAGCGCCGGCGGCAGGTTCGGCCCGAAGACGTAAGCGGTCTGTGATCTCGGGACGCGCCGGATCGTTCGGGAACCCCCGTCCTCCTGACGGTCTCGATCTAATCGGCGTTCCAAATTCTGAGGACCTCCCAGTGAATCAGTGACGGGTGACAAGTGAAATGGATTCCCGCTTTCGCGGAAATGTCACCTGCAAAACATCAGTGGATCATGTTTACTCGTCACTCGTCACTGTCATGCATCCCGTTCATCGACGACGTTCATCCGTCGATAGCGAGCCCTGTTATTGAAAGAGCTCAGCGCTGTAGGCAAACAGGGCGGGCGATCCGCCCGTATGGACGAAGACGACCGTCTCGTCCTTCCGGAACCGGCCTTTCTGGATGTGATCGATCAGGCCGGACATGGCCTTGCCGGTGTAGGACGGGTCGAGCAGAATGCCCTCCGTCCGGGCCACAACACGGATGGCCTCCAGCCCTGTCTTCGTCAGCACCCCGTAATCAGGCTTCGCGTACTCGCAGTAGACCTCGAAATCATCAGGAGAGAAGGTCAGGTCGAGGTCGAGCGTGGCCGCGCACTCAGACCCGACTGGGACAAGCCGCTCCCGGACCTCCTCGTCTTGCCCGACATACGGACTGATCACCACAGTCCGGAACGGCGCCCCGATCGCCCGGAGCCCGACGGTCAGGCCGACGACCGTATGAACCCCGGAGCACACATACACCGCGCTGGGGATGACGTCCAGGCGGTCGAGTTGGTCGCAGAGTTCCAGGACACATTCCACGTACGCCACCGCCCGGAGGATCGCCCCGTCACTGCTCGTCTCGTATGGCTTGTGACCCTGAGCTTTCAGCTCGTCGATCGCCTGCTGCTTGGCTTCCCGCGCCATCTCGGGAAATACGTACCGGACTTCCGCCCCCAACAGATGGTCGAGCAGAAGGTTGCCCTGGACCGGGTAACTCCGGGGCTCGCGCGGGATGATGACGACCGCTTTCATCCCTAATTTCGCGGCAGCCGCGGCGGTCTGGCGGGACTGGTTCGATTGGGCGGCCGCGCCGTGGACGAGGACGTCGCACCCGTCCCGCACGGCCGGCGCGAGGGAGAACGTGAACTGCCGGGCTTTGTTCCCCCCGAAGGCGAGACCGGTCAGGTCATCCCGTTTCATCAAGAGCCGCGGGCCTCCCACGGCGTCGGACAACCGGGGACAATCGTCGAGCGGCGTCGGCAAGTACGCGACCGGCACACGGGGAAACCGGTCGAGGGTGCGCCGCAGCCGCGCCGCCGCGTCGTGATCATACCAGGACGTTGACATGGATCGTCTGGACTCCGATCTTGAAATATCACTGCCGTACGAGAAGCGAACCATCCTTCCGTCTATTCAGAGAGAGCATTCCGGAATTATGGCTTGACTTATGTTGCAAAAGACGTATCCTTATAACAGGAGCCGCAACGTGGCATTCACAAACGCGACACGTCGGACTCAGTTAGGCCAGCAGTGCTTCGATATCTCGAAGTATACACTGACAGTCATCGTCATTAGTCAAGTGCTCTCGCAAGAACCGTTGAATTGGCCTCTTACTGTGTTCGGTCTTTTCATCGTAGCGCTCTTTGGTGGCTTAGGGTATATCACGATCCCACGGGATCGGGAGGGTTAAATCATGCCTGTTAGCACCATAATTCTGTTTGGCGGTATGGCCCTTATTGCCATCATCGTCGGGACGATCTTCTATTTGCAGGATCACCCGCGCAAGAAGAAACAAGAGTAGCTCGCCCGTCCTACCGAGCAAGGCCCTTTCTTCCTCTCCTAATACCCCACCGCCGCGCCGGAACTCCTCGAATCTGCCGCGCCCAACCGCAGCCCGGTCTCCGGGGCGATCATGATGCTGTGCGCATCCCCCTGACTGTACTTCGCCGTCTTGGCCGTGTTGAGGGTATTGACCGTGTGCCCTTTCACGGTGAGGGCTTCGATCACGTCTAACGGCACGCCCCCTTCGATGTTCAGGACATCCGGGAACCATTGATGGTGGGTTCGCGGGGCATCGACCGCTTCCTGGACGGTCATCTTATGGTCGATGACGTTCATGATGACCTGCAGCGTCGTGTTGATGATCGTCCGCCCGCCCGGGCTCCCGGTGACGAGGTACGGCTTCCCGTCTTTCGCCACGATCGTCGGGGTCATCGAGCTGAGCATCCGCTTGTTCGGGGCGATCCGGTTGGGGTCGGTCCCGATGCGCCCCTGAGCGTTCGTCACTCCCGGCTGGATGTTGAAATCATCCATCTCGTTGTTCAGGAGGAACCCGGCGCCTTCCACGACCGCGTACGCGCCGTATCCCCCGTTGATCGTGTAGGTGTTGGAGACGGCGTTGCCGTCTTTATCGACGACGGAGAAATGGGTTGTGCTCACTTCTTCTTCAGGGAGGGAGACGAGCGGCGGTCCCAACTCCTTGCTCGGCGTCGCCCGGAACGGGTCGATCAGGCTCCGGAGTTGTGCGGCGTGCTCCTTCGAGGTCAACCGAGTGACCGGGACGTCGGTGAAGTCGGTATCGCCGAGAAACTGCGCCCGGTCGGCATACGTCCGGCGCATCCCCTCCGCCATCAGGTGGAGCGTCCGGGAGGAATTGGAGCCGAGACTCCCGATGGGGTACCCTTCGAGGATGTTGAGCATCTCGATCAGCGCCACGCCGCCCGAACTGGGCGGAGGCATGGTGATGATGTCGTAGCCCCGGTACGTCCCATGGAGGGGAATGCGGATGACCGCCCGGTAGGCACTCAGGTCTTCGCGAGTGATGAGCCCGCCGTTCGCCGCCATGTCTCGCTCGATCAGCTCCGCCGTCTTCCCCTTGTAGAAGCCGTCCCGGCCGGATTGCGCGATCCGCTTCAACGTCTCCGCCAGGTCCTTCTGGACGAGCACGTCGCCCTCCTGGTAGGGCTGGCCGTCCGGTTTCAGGAAGATTTTCGCGCTCGACGGAAACTGGGCAAGGGTCGGGGCCGCGGTCTTGAGGCTTTTCGCTAAGCGATACTCGACGATAAACCCCTTTTCAGCGAGGCCGATGGCGGGTTGCAGCACTTGTTTCAGGTTCATCGTTCCGTATTTTGCCAGGGCGATCGTCAGGCCGTCCACCGTGCCCGGCACCCCGGCCGCTAAGTAGCCGACGAGGCTCGTCTGCGGGTGGACCGGTTCTCCCTTGCTGTTTTTCGTCGTGACTTGCTGGTTGCGGACGATCGTCCCCTTCGCATCCAGGTACATCGCCGGCGTCGCCTTGCCAGGGGCTTTCTCCCGGTAATCGATCGCCACCGCCGACCCGTTGGCCAGCCGGATGACCATGAACCCGCCCCCGCCGATGTTGCCCGCCGTGGGATGCGTGACGGCGAGCGCAAACCCGACGGCGACGGCCGCGTCGACCGCGTTCCCCCCTTGCTTCAGGATGTCCAGCCCGGCCTGAGCGGCGAGTGGCTCCACGGCCACGACCATGCCCTGCCTGGCGCGGACCGGGTCCCGCGACGCCGCGTCAGCCGGGAGGATGATGGCCAGGACGATCCCAACGACGATGAGCGCACCCGCCTCAACATGAAGACGCCACCTACGCACCGGATTCCTCCTTTGTCAAGATTCACAGAGCCTGTCGGGGATCAGACGATTCAATTATACCAGATTTGATACGGGCGTCAAGAGGAATCGTGAAAGGAAGGAGCGTGATCGCCCGCCAGGTTGACAGACGGGACGGGATAGCGTATACTTATTGATGTCATGAGCGAATCATCCCTTCCCACCACTCTGGACAAGGAGCCACACGACTTATGAACCCATCAGGTGTCCTGTCTTTTACGATGAAGACGATCGACGGCCAGGAGAAGCCACTGGCCGACTATGCCGATCATGTCCTCCTCATCGTGAACACCGCATCCCGGTGCGGGTATACGCCCCAGTACCGGACGCTGGAAGCGCTGTACCAGAAATTCAAGGATCGGGGGTTCAGGATTCTGGCGTTCCCGGCGAACAATTTCGGGGCGCAAGAGTCAGGGACGGATGCGGAGATCGAGGCGTTCTGCAGCACGACATACCACGTCACCTTCGACCTGTTCTCGAAGATCAGCGTGAAGGGAGCGGACAGACACGCCTTGTACACGTACCTCACCACGCAGTCTGGGTCTCCCGGTGAGATCAAATGGAATTTCAACAAGTTTCTCGTGGACCGATCGGGCACGGTCGTGGCTCGCTACGAGTCCAACGTGGACCCGATGTCTGACTCCATCGTCCACCAGGTCGAAGCGTTGCTGGCACAGTAAATCATTTCAACACGTGAGTACGCAAAGGAACCGCGATGAATACAACACACCCCGAGGACATGCGGAAAAGTCGAGAGTGGGCGGGCCGCTTCATCACCGGCTCCGACGCTCTTCCCGTCTCTTTCGTGCTGGAAGAAAGAACCATAGCCGGCCTTCCGGAGGACTGGCAACCGGTCTCAAGTAGACGCCGCATCGACGCCACTATCTCCGAAACGGTTTTCGAAGGGAATGACCCCAGGACCGGCTTGAATGTCCGGGTTGAGTGCACGGAGTATCATGACTACCCGGTTGTCGAATGGGTGACATGGTTGACCAACAAGGGCGATGAGACGACACCCGTGATCCGCGACATCCTCGTCCTGGATGGAACGTTCAAGGGCTCTTCGCCCGTTCTGTATCACTGCAATGGCGACTTTTACAGTGAGGAAGGATATACCCCTCAGGAGACTCCCTTACAGGCAGGAGACACGCTGGGTTTTGCCCCCAATGGGGGCCGTTCCTGTGATGGCGCATTCCCCTACTACCGCGTCATGTTCGAAGACTGCGGTCTCTGCATGGCGATCGGCTGGCCCGGACAGTGGGCGGCCAATTTCAAGGGGCTCGCGGACGGCGTCCATGTTCGGGTGGGCCAGCAGAAGACACACCTGCGGCTCATGCCAGGGGAACGCATCCGCACCCCACGCATGACCGTCCTGTCCTGGACGGGGGACGTGTCACGAGCCGCGAACCTGTGGCGCCGGTGGTATCTTGCCCACGTCCTTCCCAGACCCAACGGGCAGCCGCTGAAACCGCTCCTGGCGTGTTGCTGCCCGGATGACGGGGAGGAATTCACAGCAGCGACCGAAGAAAACCAGCTCCGGTATATCGAGCAGTTCAAACAACGCGGCATTCGCCCTGACGTCTGGTGGATCGATGCCGGGTGGTATCCCTGCTACAACAAAGACCATCAAAGAAAATGGTGGATCACCGGCACCTGGGAGCCTGACCCCGAACGGTTTCCCAATGGCCTGAAACCGGTATCCGACCGTGCAGACCGGGACGGCGCGGACTTGCTGGTCTGGTTCGAACCGGAACGGGTACAACCGGGCACCACACTCGATGCGGAACGCCCCGAATGGCTGCTGAGGACGAAGGACAGCGACAACAGCCTGCTCAACCTGGGCAACCCGGAATGCCGCCAATGGCTGACCGACCACGTGTGCAGGCTGATCGAAGACAACGGCATCAAGGTCTACAGGCAGGATCACAATTTTTCGCCCCTGGAACACTGGCGCAAGAATGAGGCTCAGGATCGTCAGGGGCTGAATGAGAACCTGCATGTCCAGGGTTACCTTCAATTCTGGGATGACTTGCTGGCACGCAATCCCGGCCTGTGGATCGATTCGTGCGCGAGCGGAGGACGCCGCAACGATCTTGAAACCATGCGTCGTTCTGTGCCGTTACATTATACCGACTATGGGTATGGGAATCATCCGGTGAAGCTGGCATTCCACCATACGCTGTCCGCGTGGATACCCTACTTCAAGGAGGTCACCCTCTCCTGGGATATCAGTGGGGCGGAACGATTCGACAACCGGGTAGACAGCTATTCTTACCACTGCGGCATGGCTCCCATGTTGTTTGCGACGCTGGACATCCGCCGGGACGACTACGACTATGCCCTTGCCAAGAGCATGATCGGCATCTGGCGCAGAGCGTCCGCTCTGATGCTCTACGGCGACTACTACCCCCTGACGCCGTTCCACCGCAGTGCCGAACGATGGGTCGTCCGGCAGTTTGATTGCCCGGAAACAGGGCATGGGCTTTTCCAGGGAATCCGTTTCCCGGCATCTCCGGAAGAGACCGCCACGATCCATCCGAAAGGGATCGATCCGGGTGCGATGTACGTCCTGGAGAACCCTGAAACGGGCGAAACAAGAGACATGCCGGGAGCGGTTCTAAGCCACGATGGTTTCACATTCGCTCTTCCGAAGCGCAGCGGAGCCATCTGGTTCTATTCCCGTGTCACTTGAGCGCGGTCACGTCGATGCTGACGACAGAGGCCTGAAGAGAAGTTTCTGTCCCTACTCCCTCCACGATCGTCCTGCCGATGGGGTCGTCCGTGTGTGGATCGACGCATGACGACGTCTGTTTCACGGTCACCGTGACGTCCTGAAACCCGGCGGCTTCGACGAATCGTCGGTACTCGTCCACGAGGACGGCTCCGCCGACACATCCCACATAGGCTTCAAGGCTGCTGCGGATGGATGCCGGGAGTTCTTTCAGCAAGGCTATATCTGAGATGGCGATGCGTCCCCCCGGCTTGAGCACCCGGTAGAGTTCGCGAAACACTTGCGGCTTGTCCACGGACAGGTTGATCACGCAGTTGCTGATGGCGACATCGATCGAATCGTCTGCGATGGGAAGATGTTCGATCTCGCCCAGCCGGAACTCCACGTTCCTCACCCCGTGTTGACGCGCCAACGTTCTGGCTTTCTCAACCATCTCCGGGGTCATATCGACCCCGATCACGCGCCCGCGCGCGCCAACCTGGGAGGCGGCCAGAAAGCAATCAAACCCGGCTCCTGAGCCGAGGTCGAGCACGACTTCTCCGTCGTGAAGACTGGCCACGGCGGTCGGATTCCCGCAACTCAACGCGAGGTTGGCCTCATCCGGGATGACGTGTAACTCCTCGTCTGAATACCCGAGCGCCCTGGCGAAGGCCCTGGTGTCGGTCTCTCCCTCACCGCAACATCCGCATCCCTTCTGGCTCTGAGCGATCTTGCCGTAGGCTTCTCTGACGCG
>JACQVL010000037.1 GCA_016209865.1 Candidatus Latescibacterota bacterium
CCCCCAGGCCGCATGATACGCCTGGCGTAACGCCGCTGGCAACTCCCGGTACAACACCTCCTGAGTCTTCCCATGCGCAAACTGATAGACTCCCCCCTCCACCGGCGAGATGATCCCGTGCCGCCGCTCCAGCCGATGCAGATGCCGCAGCACGTCGATCCGGCCACTGCCCAGGGCGGCGGCTAACCCGTCCACATCGAACCGCTCGCCCCCGATGGCCGCCACCTCCAGCACCTCCCGCTCGGTATCCCGGAGGCGGCTCAGGCGGTGGGCGATCAGGTCGTAGACCCGGGGCGGGAGCGCTTCGCCCGCCTGTTCCAGCCGAGTCCACTCCTGATCCGGGCCGCCCAGGAGGCCAGCATCCCGCCACCATTTCAAGAGTTCGAGGACGAACAGGGGATTCCCGCCGGTTTCCCGGGCGACGCGTTCCCAGACCCAGACCGGGACGGCGCGGCTGCCCACCACCTCTTCAACGAGGGTCCGCACCTCCGGCGGCGGGAGCGTCCCCAGCACCAGCCGCTCCCCCACCCCTTCACGGTTCAGCCGCCGCAGCGTCTCTGCCAGAGGAACTTCAGGAATCTGATCAGCTCCTCCCAAGTCCTCAGGACGGTACGTCGCCACCAGGTAAAGACGACGGCCGGTAAGCTGGCGGGCCAGGTAATGGAGAAGTTGTACACTCCCACTATCGCCCCATTGTAAATCATCTATGCACAGGATGATCCCCCGCTCTTCCGTGAGAGTCAACAGGATTTGCAGAATCGATTGAAACAAGCGCTGTTTTTCTGCTTCGGGACTGAGCGAGACTGACGTGCGTTCACTCAGCCGGCGGTGCTCCTGGGCAGTCCAGATATGCGGCATGAGCTCCGCCAGGTTGGGAGCATCAGAGAGCACCCGGGCTCGGAGTTTCGTCCGAATCGTCGTGTATGGATCAGGAAAGGTAGCAGACAGGCAGCGACTGAATGCCTCGACAAAGGGCTGATAGGGAATCGCCATCTCCTGGTACAGACACCGCCCAAACAGTGGCCACATCCCTTCCGCCGTCGCATGCTCCATCAGTTCTGTCACGAGTCGAGTCTTGCCGATCCCCGCGCTCCCGGCGATCAGCATCAACTGGCCGTCCCCATCCAGCGCGCGCCGTACCCCTGTGTGTAACCGCTCTAATTCGACAGTACGGCCAATCAGATGACTCTGGAACTCGTCCCGCGGTTGAGGCAATGACCACCGGACGAGGTCCACAAGCGGTTCACGGTCGATCGGGCGTTGCTGGATCGCAGCGGGCCGGCCCGTCAACACCCAGTCGTGACATCGTGCCAGCTCGGCCATCAGCGCAGCCGCGGACTGATAACGGTCGCCCGAACGCTTCGCTAACAGCGTGAGGACAAGCCCGTCGACTTCAACGGGAACCGCCGGGTTGTACATGGAGGGGGGCAACGGGTCATCGTTGATGTGTTGATAGATCACCGAGATGACCTCTTCTCCGATGAATGGGGGGCGTCCGGTCAGCATTTCGTAGATGACCACCCCGAACGAATACAGGTCAGCACGATGGTCAACGGGTTCGTTCAGCACCTGCTCCGGCGCGATGTAATCGATCGTGCCGATGACATTCCCGGTCAACGTCAGCACGCTGACACCGGTGAGGCGAGCGAGTCCGAAATCCAGGATCTTCGCCGTTCCGTCCGCCATGATCATGATGTTGCTCGGCTTGATGTCGCGATGCAGCACCCCTTGCTGGTGCGCGAAATCCAGGGCGTTGGCAACCTGCAACGCGATCTCGATCACGTCGAGGAGGGGAAGTCCGCCCGGAGCCGGAATCACCTCGTTGAGCGGCCGGCCGTCGAGCAATTCCATGGCAAGAAAACAGACGTCCTCTTCCTGTCCGACGTCATAGATCTTTACTACATTCGGGTGGGTGAGCCGGGCGACGATCTGAGCTTCACGGAAGAAGCGTTTGACGTATTCTTCCTGAGCCGCTAAGGACGCGGCTAACACTTTAACCGCCACCTCCCGCCCCAACCGGGTATCCCATGCCCGGTAGACGGTCCCCATCCCCCCGCGGCCGATAACCGCCAGGAGCTCATAGTGCGCCACTCTTTTGCCCGGCTGTTCGCTCATCGCAGACCTTACCACCAGAATTCAGTCCGGATGTACCGGACGACCCGCCTCAGCACTAACGCCCCGATCCGTCGCTGCCCGCAATAGATTTTCGCGTTGCCCGTCATCCCGGGTTTCAACACCCCTGTCTCGTTGAGGAGACGGCTCTGAACCAACACCGTCTGCCGTCCGCCTACTTCCGTCGCAGTCGGCGCGATGGCGGTGACCGTCCCGAAGAAACTCATCGACGGAAAGCCCTGAACTTTCAGCTTCACCGGAAACCCCTCCCGGACATCCCCGACCTCGCGTTCCGGCACCGGCATCTCCACGAGCATCCTCCGCTGATCGACGAGTTCGCAGATCGTATCCCCGACAGCCACATACGCGTCCCGTTTCTCCTTCAGGAAGCGCGTCGTGATGACCCCGGCCATCGGACTCACGATCCCGGTCAGGCGTTTCTGTTCATGCAGATGGTCGAGGGTGGCGGTTAGTCCTCGAACCTCCGCGTTCACCGCGTCGATGCTCTCCGGGCGACTCCCCGCCAGGAGCAGGTTGAGCTGACTCCGCGCCTGCTCAGCCTCAGCCTGCTTGATCGCCAACTCCGTCCGGGCGGCGTCGAGCGCCTCGGCGGCGATGACACGCTGCTGGGCCAGGGCGGATGCCCGGTTGAAGGCATTCTCCGCCGCGTGCAGGCTCGTCTGTGCCTGTTCAACCGCAAAACGGGCTTGCTCGATCTCCTCAGGGCGCGCCCCTTTCTTGAGCAGGGCAAGCTGCGCCTGCGCTTGCGCTCTCCGGGCCTGTACGGTCCGAAGTTCAGCGTCGAGGTCACGCGTGGATAAGCGAGCCAGCACCCGGCCCGCCTGAACGGTATCCCCTTCCTCCACGTAGAGCGAATCCAGTTGCCCGGCGATCCGGGCCCGGACGACGGCTCGCTCGACCGCGCGAAGCTGGCACGAGGATGAAACTCGCAACTCCATCCGGATGAAAAATCCGCCCAGGATCACGATCCCTCCCCCCGCCAGGAGGAGGAGGTTCCGGGGCGCGATGAACCGGGACCGGTGTTCACGGAACACCGCCCCGGTGACCCGCGTGGCCTCTTTCACCGGCTGGCCGAGGACCGCGCCCATCAGCAGGAGAAACCCGACCACGCCGAGTTCCTGATAATTCGCGACGAGAAACTCTTCCGCCTGAAACAGGAGCGACCCGATCAACCCCGCTGAGTAGAGACAGGCCAGCAGACCATAACTCACGTAGAGACGACGTTCCCGTGGGCTGACACGGCCTGCCTGAGAAGAAGAAGGAACGAGCATGGCTTTTACCCGGGCACTCAAGTACCCGAACGCTTTCTGGCGCAGGTTCGGGATGCCGACCAGATCGCTCAACAGATAGTACCCATCGAATTTCAGAAGCGGGTTGAAATTAAAGAGCAGGCTCGTCCCTGCGACGACCATGACCAGAAAACTAACGTGGTTCAGGGAGGTCTCCGGCGCGGTCACCCGCCAGACCAGCGCGGCCCCGGCCCAGACCAGCATCCCACTGTACACCCCGGCGAGCATCACCAGCATCCGTTCTCGTCTGGTGCGGAATAACCAGACATCACTCACATCGGTGTAGAAACACGGCTGGAAATAGATCAGCAGGAATCCCGCTTCGTGCACCTCACCCCCGAAATGCCGGCAGGCCAATCCGTGAGCCAATTCATGGACGGTCAGGATAAGACTCAGGATCACATACAGGGAGAGCAGGAACGTTCCCTTCAGACGGACTAACTCATGAAATTGTCCGACCCACCCTTCCCAGTCGGACGCCAGTCCCCATGCGGCCAGGAGAACTATCCCGATGGAGAAGACGACAAAGGCAGAAGAGAAACAGAAGGCGAACCACGGGTAGAGCCGGTCGAACAGCCTTCCAGGGTCGAACGCTCGCAGCTTGATATAGAGCAGTCGTCTCAAGAACGGAGGACGTGACGCGTCTTGATCCGTGCTCTCCGGAGCCCCGGCCTGCTCGATCAACCCGAACCGCGCCAGCCGGCTCACGAATGTCTCCAGGCTCTCCAACCGCACCGGCTTTCCCAAGCGTTCAGATAAGGAAGCCTGAATAGCGCTGAGGGAAGTGTTGCCGTCCAGTCGCGTGGCGACAGAGTACTGAAAGGCCGTACAACGAAAATACTTGTTCGTCATCGGGTCCTTGAGGACAAACCAGACCCGACCGTGCTGGTGTTGTTCGCGACAAACCAGGTCAGACCGGAGCTTGGGGAACGGACTCATGGAGCGGAAGTCCTCGGAGGACGGGATCGGCTGAAAGGACTGTCCACGGCGCTCACGTATACTGAGTATACAGTCTGTCTTAGGACTCAGCAAGAAAAAACTGTCCGGTTCAGGTTCTTCTCGATATAGACGAAGTCATCCGGCGAATCTCGACCGCCGCACTCAACAGACTCTGGAAAATCCCTTGACGCCCCCCGGAGGCGGCTGTACATTGCATCCATGCTGGAGGAGCGAGGCGTTGCCCGCCCTGGGCGACCCGCCGGGTTGTCTCTCCAAGCGTATCATTTTCTCCGTGAAACAGTAGAACCCGCGAGATGATGCCCGATGACCGTCGTCGAGTTGACCCGCCAGGAAATATGGACGATCCTCTGCTGGGCCGGCGCAGGGAACGGTGAGGAGTTGGAGAGCTACAACCTGGAGGAGGCGTCGATTCTCCGCAAGTTACGGCTGGCGCTGGCCGTGGAAGACGCCCGTCTGAAGGCGCAAACCGAAGCGGTACGGGATCCCGATCATGGGAAGACCACGACATCCTGATCCCGTCCCATCTCCCGCTCCCCGGCTCCTTTCCTGTTGCCCGACTCTCTTCCTCGTCTTCGTTCTTGCCCAGGCCGTCGGTTCCCCGTCCTCCAGCATCGCACGGGTCGGGGAGTGGACGACCTATACGTTCGCCAACGAGGTCCGCGCGATCGCGTTCGACCGGGGTGCGATCTGGTGCGCCACGGCCGGGGGGGGAGTCCGGTTCGACCCGACAACCTCCCGGTTTGCCACATACACCAACGCGGACGGCCTCAGCGGGAATGATGTGACGTCACTCGCCGTCGATCGCAACGGGGATGTCTGGTTCGGGACGCGGGAACGCGGGCTGTCCCGGCGGCGCGGCGATACGGGCGGGTGGCGGACGTATACTCCGCTCGACGGCCTGGCGAGCGAACGGGTCGGCGCGGTGTTCATCCGGGGCAATACCCTCTGGGTCGGCACGCAGGATGGGTTGAGCGTGTTCGTCTGGGGAACGGATGTGGACGAGCGCCGCGACACGTTCGTCTTCTCCGACGCGTACCGTGCCTCCCGCGGCGTCCCACTCGCCAACACGCAGACGATCGCCTTCGGGGAGACGACGATCTGGGCCGGAACGGAGAACGGCGTGGCGACCGCCCAGTATACCGCTGCCAACCTCAAGGACCCGGCGAACTGGACGACCTACACCGTCGCACACGGCCTGCCGGACGACCGGGTGACCGCCCTGGCGGTATCGGGAACAGAAGCCTGGGCCGGCACCCCGGCCGGGGTAGCCCGTTTCGATGGGACACGATGGCAGACGATGAACACCGGCCTGCTGTCGACCGATATCCGGGGTCTTGCGTTCATCGAGGGGACGCTCTGGGCGGCGACCGGCGCGGAAGTCGCCAAGCTGGACGGCTCGACCTGGCATCAGGTGGGCGGGGGCGTCGGCCCATCCGGCGCCCGCACGGTCGCGGCGGATTCGACAGGCACGGTCTGGATCGGCGCCGCTCGGAACGGGCTTGGCCGTCTGGAACAAGGAGAGTGGCGCTTCTCAGCGTCGAACGGGCCGGCCGGGAATGTGATCGACGCTCTCTTCATCGACCGCCGCGGGCACGTGTGGTGCGGACTCGACGAGGGCGGCGTCAGCCGGTTCGACGGGACGGAATGGGTGACCTACACGACGGCGGACGGTCTTGCGCCCGGGCCGGTCGTGATGATCGGGGAAGATCGAGCCGGGATCAGATGGTTCGGCACCTTCGGCCATGGACTCTCCAGGCTGGACGACAACGGGACGCTGGCGAAGGACGACGACCACTGGCGGACGTTCGACCAGCGCGACAGTACGTTCGCGGGCGTCCCTGAAGACCCGGCGTTCGTCGTCGTGAACGCCTGGGCGATCGATCAGAGTGGGGGACAGTGGTTCTCGAATTTCGGGGCCGGGGCGTTGTTTTTGAACACCGATGGCCGATGGGCCGCCTCCCGCCCGCGCGCCGATGAACTGTCGAGCGCGCGCATCCGTGGGATCGCGGTCGGCACGGACAGCAGTGTGTGGTTTGCGACAGACGACCGGCTCTCCCGTTTCCGGCCCGACCGGCGGCAATGGCAGGTCTACAGCACCCAGGACGGCCTACTGAGCAATCAGGTCAACGCGGTCACGGTCGCCGAAGACGGCACCGTCTGGGTCGGCACAGACGCCGGGGTGAACCGTTTCGAGGGAGAAGTCCAGACGCCGCTCGCCCTTCCGTCCGGCCTCAACACGGCGGCGGTCAGCGCGCTCGCCACCGACGCCCGCGGCCGCCTGTGGGCCGGAACCCGGCAGGGCCTGGCCGTGCTCGACCCGGAGACACTCGACTGGCAGGTGTCTACCGTGGACAACAGCCCGCTCGCCCACCCGCTCGTCAAGTCGATCACGGTCAAGACGACGACAGGAGAAGTCTGGATCGGGACGGGCGGCGGCGTCAGCCGGTTCGAGTCGGGCGTCCTCCCGGTGCGGACGACGCTCTCGGACGTGCTCGTCTACCCCAACCCGTTCATCCCGTCCCGCGGGGACGCGGCCGTGGTGTTTGACCGATTAGCTGACGGGGCGATGGTTTCCATCCTGACCGCCGCCGGGGAACTCGTCCGTCAGATCCGTCCGGAGGAAATCGTCGCGCAACAGGCGCATTGGGATGGGCGCAACGACGCGGGACGGCCGGTGGCCGGCGGGGTCTACTTTTTCGTCATCACCACCCCGGATGGACGAAACCGGACGGGCAAGGTTGCGGTGATTCGATGACAGTCGAACGCTTCCAGGATGGTCCTGCCGCTCGCCAGTCGTGGGAACAGTTCGTCGCTGGCTCGAACAACGGGACGCTGTTCCACAGCCTCCGGTTTCTGAGCTACCATCCGGCCGAGCGGTTCCACGAGCATCATCTGGTGTTCACGAAACGAGGCCGGGTCGTGGCCCTGCTTCCAGCGACGAGACAGGACGAGGAGACTGGCCCGGCGCTCGTCTCCCATCCGGGTGCCTCGTACGGCGGGTTTGTCGTCCGCCCCGACCTGCGGTTTGACGACGCGACCGCCCTCGTCTCCGCCCTGGTCGAGTCTGCCACGCAGGCCGGGTTCACGCGGATCGACCTGACGCTCACGCCCACTGTCTACATGACACATCCCCATCAGGCCGTCGAGTTTGCCCTGTTCAGCGCCGGGTTTCGGTACCGGAAACGAGAATTGACCAACATCGTCTCGCTCGACTGTCCACCGGATGAGGTCTTTCAGAGACTCACCAACAAGACACGAGGGCATCTCCGTCAAGCCCTCCGATTTGGCCTCCGGGTGGTGTGGACGGATGATCCACAGGATGACGCCTTAGCTGTCCTCTACCGGATGCTCCTCGACAATCGCCGCCAGCTCGGCCTGACGCCCCCCCCGGCGCATACGCTGGACGAGCTCATCCGCATCCGCGCCCTCATGCCCGGTTGCCTGACCCTGGGACTCACGTATCGTGACGATGAACCGATCGCCAGCGTTCTCCTCTTCAATTGCAACACCAGAGCGGTCCTCACGTTCTATATCTGCCATGAACGGTCCCATCGCCATCATCATCCGGTGCATCTCCTGCTCTACGACTTACTCTGCCGGGCGACACGACAGGGATACCGGGTCGTTGATTTCGGAATCTCGACGGTTAACATGGCCCCCCTCCGCAGCCTGATCCAGTTCAAGGAGTCGTTTCTGGCTCAGGGGTTCTTCCGAGACACGTTCGAGCTCAGACTCTGAGGAGTATATCCTGCTACAAGCGGGCGATCACATGGATCGCCCCTACTCCCCTATTCGCTCG
>JACQVL010000040.1 GCA_016209865.1 Candidatus Latescibacterota bacterium
ACGGAAATCCTGACCGCCTGGGAGTGCGGGGCGGACATCGTGAAGGTCTTCCCCGCGACGACGTTCGGTCCGCGCTATTTCCGTGATCTCAAAGGCCCGTTTCCCCACATCGCGCTCATGCCCACCGGTGGGGTGAACCTGGAAACAGCCGGGGAATTCATCAAGGCGGGCGCGTGCGCGGTGGCGGTCGGAAGCAATCTGATCGACACGCGCGCGGTCGAAGAGGGCCGTCTCCAGGGGGTGACCGAGACCGCCCGCAAGTATGTCGAGGCTGTCCGTGCGGCCAGACAGGCGAGCGCATGATCCATAAAGCCATTATCCCCGTCGCCGGACTGGGCACCCGGCTGCTCCCGCTGACGAAGACGCTCCCGAAAGAACTGTTCCCCGTCGGCCGGAAGCCGGCGATCCATCATGTAGTGGAGGAGATGGCCGACGCCGGGCTGCGGCAGATCCTGCTCGTCACCTCGCGGCACAAGCGGGCGATCGAGGACTATTTCGACCCCGACCCCGACCTGGAGGCGCGGCTCCTGGCCGGGAAACATCCTGAACTGGCGGAGGCGTTGCGTCTGCCCGATGTCGACTTGATGACCATCCGGCAGAGCGTCCCGGCGGGAAACGGGGATGCCGTCCGGGTGGCCCGGTCGTTCATCGGGAACGACCCCGTCGTCGTCGCGTGGGGGGATGCCATCCTCCGGTGTCCGGCCGGGCAGAGCGTCGTCCGGCGGATGATCGAGGTGCACGAGCGGCAGGGGGCGACGTGTACTCTCGCCGTGGAAGAGGTCTCGGCGGATCGGGTCTCGCGGTACGGGATCGTGCGGCCGGTCCGGGACGATGGGGACAGCTTTCCGATCTCTGATGTGGTCGAAAAGCCCGATGTCGCCGCCGCCCCCAGCCGGTACGCGATCTCGGCTCGCTATCTCTGTTCCCCCCTGATCGTCCCGGCGTTAGACCGGACCCCGCCCGGTCACGGCGGAGAAATCTGGCTGGTGGACGCGATCCGACTGCTGCTCCAGGAAGGCCATGCAGTCTGGTGCGTCAAGTTGGGGCCGGGGTGCCGGCGGTACGACCTCGGCAGTCCCCGGACTTACTGGGAGGCGTGCGTCGATTTCGCGCTCCAGGACGAGCGAGACGGAGCCGCGTTCGGCGCGTACCTGAGGGATCGGCTCGCACGACAGAGGGAGTAAGAGCGGATGAGCGCAGGAACGATATTGGTCGTGGATGATCGGCCGGTGAATGTGACCCTGCTGGAGGATATCTTGCAGGCCGCCGGTTACGACGTGGTCTCCGCAGCGGACGGTGAACAGGGCCTCACACTCGCGGCCGATCGCCATCCTGATCTCATCATCTCGGATATTCTGATGCCCCACATGGACGGGTTTGAGTTCTGCCATCTGGTCCGGACTGACGCGGCCCTGGCCCAGATTCCGTTCGTGTTCCTGACCGGGGCGTATGTCACGGAAGAGGATGAACAATTCGCGTACGAACTGGGAGCCAGACGCTTCCTGCGTCGCTCGATCAAGCCGCAGGCATTGATCGAGGTCGTCCAGGAGTTGATCGCCACCCGGTCGAAGACAGAGCCGGTCGTCCCGGGCACCGTGGAAGAACACCGGTACCTGGAAAAACATATCCGGCGATTGACCCAGAAGCTCGAGGACAAGGTGATCGAACTGGAAGCGGTGACCGAAGACAACGCCCGCTTGCTCGTCGAAGCGAAGACGACTGAGGAGCGGCTCAACCGGAGTCTGAAGGAACTGCAGGAGACGCAGGCCCGCCTGGTGCAGTCGGAGCGGCTCTCCGCTATCGGTCAACTCGTCTCCGGGGTCGCGCACGAGCTGAACAACCCGCTCGCCATCATCTTAGGGTACACCCAGCTCATCCTGCGGATGCCCGAGATGAGCCCGCGGGCGATCGAGTGTCTCAAGAAGCTGGAAGAGGCCACCCAACGCTGCCAGCGTATCATCCATCATCTGACGATCTTCGCGCAGAAACATAAAGCGGAGAAGCGGTACCTCAACGTGAATGACGTCATCCAGAGCGTGCTCGACGTGCGGGCGGACCAGCTCCGGCTCGACCAGATCGAGGTGGTCTCCAAACTCGCGCCCCAGTTGCTGGTCGTGTTCGCCGACTACCAGCAGTTACAACAGGTGTTCCTCAGCACGATCAACAACGCCCAGGAAGCCCTTCTCACCCGTTCAGCCCCCGGTCGTATGCTGCGGATCGAAACCCAGCGGAACGAGCACACGGTGGTCATCCGGTTTATCGACAACGGCCCGGGCGTCCCGGCCTCGAACCTGACACGGGTGTTCGAGCCGTTCTTCACGACGAAAGAGTTCGGCCAGGGGATCGGGTTGGGACTGAGTGTGTGCTACGGCATCATCAAGGAACATCAGGGGGACATCGAGGTGTCGAGCACCGAAGGCGCCGGGGCCACGTTCACCATCACGTTGCCGTTGTCTCAGGAGACGCAGGACGTATCGAGCGAACCCCCATCCCTCCCGAAACGGTATCGACTTCTGATCATCGATGATGAACCCGAGATCCTGGAGATCCTGTCGCTCGCGTTACAACAGGACGGGTATGAGATCGATACCACTCCGAGCGGGGTTGACGGGTTGAAGCGAGCCACCGCTGAGAAGTACGACCTCCTGCTCCTGGACATCCGGCTGCCCGACGTCGATGGGGTGACGCTCTTCCAAAAGCTCAGGGATGACCGGCCCGACCTGGCCCGGCATACGATTTTTATCACCGGGGATACGATCGGGGAGCATACGCATGTCTTCTTAGAGCGGACCGGGAATCCTTCCTTAGTGAAGCCGTTCGATATCGATGTCGTCCGCCGGCTGGTGGCGAAGACGGTCGGCAAAAATCAGTGACGAGTGACGAGTGACGAGTGACGAGTTAAACAATCACCTCGCGCACGCGGGAATTCATTGTTCCGCGCCGGGGCGCGCGGGGATCATCGGCAACCCGACGGATATGTACGGCGGCAGCGTGCTGTCGTGCTCGACCGCCGAACGCGCGACGGTGACCGTCCGGCCAGCAGACCAGTTGATCCTGGAGACGGGCGCGGAGCGCTGTCGCATCACCTCCGCCGATGATCTGGCCCTGACAGGCGACCACTTCGACATCGCCAGGGCCGTCCTGCGCGGGACGGGCTCGACCGGCTTACGCGCCCGCATCACCTGGCAGACGGACATCCCGTTCCGTGCTGGCCTGTCCGGGTCGACCGCCCTCCTCGTCGCCTTGCTCAACGCCGTCCTCGCGTTCCAGGAGGTCCGGCATCCCCGGCATTACTTAGCGGAATTCGCCCGGATGATCGAGTACGACCATCTCGGCGTGTTCTGCGGGTACCAGGACGCCTACATGTGTACGTTCGGCGGGCTGAATTACATGGATTTTCGGGACAAGGAATTCCACCGGTCGTTCGGAACGGACCCGTACGCGACGATCGAGCCGCTCGCGTCGCACGTCCCGGCCCTCCCGTTCGTCCTCGCCCACACCGGCGTCCAACACCTCTCCGGGGCGGTGCACAAGCCGATTCGAGAGCGGTGGCTCGACGGGGACCGCCAGGTGATCGAGGGGTATCTCACCGTGAGCCGCATCGCGCGAGCCGGGAAGAAAGCTCTGCTGCATGGGCGATGGGAGGAGTTAGGGCGGCTGATGAACGAGAACCACGCGATCACCCGGAGTCTGGGCGGGTCCGGCCCGGAGAACGAACGGCTCATCCAGGTCGCCCTCGACCACGGCGCATTCGGGGCGAAGCTGGCGGGCGCGGGCAGCGGGGGCACGATCATCGCGCTCCACGACGAACCGGACGGGATGATCGAGGCGCTGAAGCGCGCGGGCGCGACGCGGGTTCTGTTCCCGAAGCCAGGACCGGGGGTGGAGGTGACCACATGAAACTCACCCTCGATTACGATAAAACCGGGGTCGAGGTCGATATACCGGATCGGCACCTGGCCGCGGTGTTGACGATGAACCCGGTCGAGCCGCTCGCCGACCCGGTCGGAGCCACATCGGACGCGCTGGCGCGCCCCATCGCCAGCCCGCCGCTCGCCGAGCTTGCGAAGGGACGGACGGACGCCTGCGTGGTCGTCTCCGACATCACCCGGCCGGTGCCGCATCGGGTGATCCTCCCGCCGATCGTCGAGACCCTCGAACGGAGCGGGATTCCACGCGGGAAGATCACCATCCTCGTCGCCACCGGCCTGCACACTCCGATGACGGACGCGCTGTTGCGAGAAACCCTGGGGGAGGAGGTGGTGCGTCGTTATCGGGTCGTGAACCATGTCGCCCGGAACACGGATGAGCAGGTGTACTTAGGGATGACGCCGGCCGGGATTCCCGCGTACGTCGACCGGCGGTACGTGGAGAGCGACCTGAAAGTCCTGACCGGCCTGATCGAAGCGCACTTCATGGCGGGCTACTCCGGCGGCCGGAAGCTCGTCGCACCAGGACTGGTCGGGGTGGAGACGATCAAGTCCCTCCACGGTCCCGGTATTCTCGAGCATCCGAACGCGTCCACCGGCGTCCTCGACGGCAACCCGCTGCACGAGGCGTCGCTCGCCATCGCCCGGATGGCCGGGGTGGATTTCATCGTCAACGTGTCGATGGACGAGGCCCGACGGGTGACCGGGGTGTTCGCGGGAGAACTTGACCGGGCGCACCGGGCGGGCGTCGAGCGCGTCGAGCGGATGGTGCGGGTCTACCTCGACGAACCGGTGGACATCGTTGTGACGTCGTCCGCCGGGTATCCGTTAGACATGACCTACTACCAGACGGTCAAGGGGATGGTCGGCGCTTTAGACATCCTGAAAGACCGGGGCACTCTCATCGTCGCGTCCGGGTGCGCGCACGGCGTGGGGAGCGGGGAGTTTGAGCGGCTCCTCCGGGAGACGACCGACATCGACGCGTTCATCCGGACGATCCAGCAGCCCGGCGTGTTCACGATCGACCAGTGGGAAGTCGAGGAGTTATGCAAGGCGCTGAAGAAAGCGGAGGTGTACCTGTTCACCGAGGGGATTAGTCCGGACGATGTCCGTGATTATCTCGTCGAGCCCATCCCATCCGTCGAGGCGGGCATCGCGCGGGCGATCGACCGGCACGGCCCATCCGCCACGATTGCGGCCATTCCCAAAGGTCCGTATGTGATGCCGAGGTTGCGTGGAGCCACCCATGCCCTCTAATCAATACTTGCACGTCATTCCCATCATCGACCCGTCCGCGTATGTCGCAGACACGGCCGTCCTGATCGGGGCGGTCACGCTCGGAAAACAGGCCAGCGTCTGGTTTCACACCGTCATCCGTGCGGACGATGAGCCGATCATCATCGGGGACGGGTCGAACATCCAGGACGGGACGATCATCCATATCGATCCCGGCTATCCGACAATCTTGGGCAAGTACGTCACCGTCGGCCACCGTGCGGTCGTCCACGGGGCGGAGGTCGCGGATCACGTTCTCATCTCGATGGGGTCGATCATCCTGACCGGGGCGAAGGTCGGAGAGAACTCCATCATCGGCGCGGGGGCGCTCGTCACGGAGCGAATGGTCGTGCCCCCGAACTCGGTCGTCCTGGGTATCCCAGGCCGCGTCGTCAGGCAGGTGACGGACGAGCAGGTCGAGCGGATTCGCCAGACGGCGGAGGCGTACATCGAGCGGGGGCAGGTGTACAAGCAGCGGTAGAAAACAGTCAGCGTTTCCAAAACCAACGGACAACATTCTCAAAAGGAGAACCACGTGAATATCTACGTCGGCAATTTGCCGCCCACCGCGA
Source organism: Candidatus Latescibacterota bacterium (assembly GCA_016209865.1). Classification (GTDB taxonomy): domain Bacteria; phylum JAAXHH01; class JAAXHH01; order JAAXHH01; family JACQVL01; genus JACQVL01. The sequence goes on from JACQVL010000040.1 coordinate 5,777, forward strand.
CCGAAGAGCATCTGCGAACGGCGTTCAAACCCTTCGGACAGGTGACCTCCGTCACTATCATCAAGGACAAATTCAGCGGGGAATCCAGGGGATTTGCCTTCGTGGAGATGCCCGGGAAAGCCGAAGCCCAGGCCGCGATCACTGGGCTCAACGGCAAGGATCTCGAGGGACGGCCCCTCATCGTCAACGAGGCGCGGCCCCGGCCTGAGCGGCGAGACAATCGGGGCGGGAGAGGCGGTGGTGGTGGCGGTGGTGGCCGGAGGGGGGGCGGTCATCGGTCCTGGTGAGCAGGAGGATAGAGAAGCATCCGCCCACCGCTTCAGCGGCGGGCGGATGGTACCATCTCTATCCCGAAACATTCGGAGCCATCTCTATGGTGTGTCGTGCAGCCGTACGATCCGCATTGTGTGTGTTGTTCCTCCCGTCCCTCCTCCTCGCCCAATCCCCTTCCTTCGAGTTCTTCCCCGGCGGCGTCTACGACCCGAACATCCCGACGATCAACACGGCGCTCGGCTACGAGGTCGGGGAGCGGATGACCCGCCACGCGGGCGTGGAGCAGTACCTTGCCGCGCTTTCGAACGCATCGAACCGGGTCAAGCTCTTTTCCTACGGGAAGAGCTACGAGGGCCGGACGCTGTACTACCTGGTCATCAGCGATGCCCGGAACATCGGGCGTCTGGATGTGATTAAACAGAACCTGGCGAAGCTGGCGGAGACCCGGGCACTCGCCAGTCCGGCGGCAGCCGAACAGCTCATCGAGGAAACCCCAGCCATTACCTGGCTGAGCTACGGGGTGCACGGGGACGAGCACTCCTCGACGGAGGCGGCGATGCTGACCGCCTATCAGTTGGCCGCCGGCCAGGACGACCAGACGAAACGCATCCTCGATCAGACGGTCGTCATCATCGACCCCATCCAGAACCCGGACGGCCGGGAACGGTTCATCAACTACTACTACAGCGTCGTCGGGATGACCCCCAGCCCGGACCCGAACGCGGTCGAGCACAACCAGCCGTGGCCGTCCGGCCGGGGCAACCATTACCTGTTCGACCTCAACCGCGACTGGTTCTACCTGACGCAGCAGGAGACCGCCGGCAAAGTCCGGGCGTTCCTGGAGTGGCATCCCCAGGTGTTCGTCGATCTGCACGAGATGGAGGCGAACAGCTCGTACTACTTTGCCCCGCCCGCCCTCCCCATCAACACCAATTACCCGGAGACGGTCAAGAAGTGGTGGCAGGTTTATGGGAAGGGCAACGCCGCCGCGTTCGACCGGCTGGGGTTCGATTACTACACGCAGGAAGTGTTCGATACGTTCTACCCCGGCTACGGGGATTCCTGGCCGACGTTCAACGGGGCGGTCGGGATGACGTACGAGCAGGCGTCGGCGCGCGGCCTGGTCGTCAAGCGGGAGGATGAGACGACCCTGACCCTCCGGGATGCGGTCTGGCGTCACTTCACCGCGTCGATGGCGACGTGCGCGACGACCGCCGCCAACCGGGAAGACCGGCTCCGGGACTACTACCAGTATTTCAAGACCGCCCTGGACGAGGGCACGGCAGGCCCGGTGAAAGAATACCTCATCGTGCCCGACGCGAAAGCCCTGAACGCGGCGAAACTCGTGGGTATCCTGATGCAGCAACACATCGAGGTGAAAGTCGCTCAGGCAGAGTTCTCGAACGCGAAGGTACACGACTACGTGGACGGCAAACTGACCGCGCGCACGTTCCCGAAAGGCACGTACCTCATCCGGATGAACCAGCCGCAGAAGCGGCTCATCCAGGCGATCTTCGAGAAAGAGGCGAAGATCGACGACCGGTTTATCGCGGAAGAGAAGGAGCGCCAGAAACGGAAACTCCCCGACCGGTTCTACGACATCACCGCCTGGTCGATTCCGTTCGCCTACGACGTGGATGTCGTCTGGACGGAGGAGGTCTCTCGCGTCACGACCGCCGACCTGACCGAGCCGCCGAAGCTGGCGGGACGGCCGGTTGCGAGGGCGGCGTACGCCTACCTCTTCCGGTATACCTCGAACGACGCGGCGAAGGCGGTGACGCAACTCCTCCGCGACGGCTACCGCGTGCACGTGGCGAAGGAAGCGTTCACGCTGAACAAGGAGAAGTTCGACCGGGGGACGTTGATCGTCAAAGTAAAGGGCAATAAAGACGGTCTGCACGACCGGATGGGCAGGCTTGCGTCGGAGTTGGGCATCGACATCTTCTCGTCGGACACCGGGTGGACGGAGGACGGGATCGACCTCGGCAGCGACAACGTCGTCTACCTCAAGACCCCGAAGGTGGCGGTGGTGTACGACACCCCCACGTCCTCGACCTCAGCCGGGGCGCTCCTCTACGTCCTGGAGCAGCGGTACGGCATCCCGTTCACCGCCATCCGCGCGTCGGCCATCCCCTCAGCCGACCTGAGCGAGTACAACGTTCTCATCATGCCGGACGGGTCGAGCAACGGGTATGCGAAGGCGTTAGATGAGAGTGGAGCCCGCCGGCTCAAAGAGTGGGTGTCGAACGGCGGGACGCTCGTCGCCATCAAGGGGGCGTTCGCTTATGCCGGGCGCAAGGGAGTGGAGTTGACGACCTCGACCGTCGTGACCGACCTGCGGACGGTTCGCAAGGACGAGAAAGACGAGGCGAAGAAATCGGACGCCAGCGGCAACGGCAAGAAAGAGGAGCCGAAGAAGGACGAGAAATCAGAGCTGATTCCGGACGACGCGAAGCCCATCCAGACTCCCGGCGCGATCCTCAAAGTCCACCTCGACCCAACTCACTTCCTGACCTACGGCTACGGCGTGACCGTCCCGGCGCTGGTCAACTCCGACTACGTGTTCATCCCCAGCAAGAACGGGATGAACGTCGGGACGTTCGCGGAGAAGCCCGATCTCCGGATGAGCGGGTTCGTCTGGGACAGGATGCTCGACGCCTACCCGAAGCAGGCGTATGTCGTCGACGAGCCGACTGGCCGCGGGCACGTCATCGGGTTCGCGGACGACCCGGCGTTCCGGGGGTACTGGGACGGGCTGAACCGGCTGCTGTTGAACAGCATCCTGTTCGGGCCGAGTCTGACGCGGTGAGCAGAGAGCAGTGACGAGTGACGAGTAGGGGCGCGAGATATCGCGCCCATCAGGACGAGTGACGAGTAAAACCGAGCAGAGAGGCAGGGGAGAAAGGGTGGCAGAGGAAAGAGGGTAGTGTCATTCCCGCGAAACCTGTCCCCGCGAAGGCGGGGAGCGGGAATCCATGCTTAAAACAGTGGAATGTACCATGTTCATGGAGAGCCGGTATTAAGCCGTTCGGTGAATGAACAAAAGGTCTTGCTATTGGAACCAAGTATGGGTATTTTCAGGTAAATTTGATTGAGGATTCTGTGTTTGCAGAGGAGGTGGAATGACCCATGAAAACAGTGACCATCGAGACGGAGATTCCGTCGAACCGGATGCTGACGCTTGAACTCCCACTCGAAGTGCCGACAGGCAAGGCCACGGTCATCATTCAGGTTCAAAACCGTGAAGACTGTCTTCGTCTACTCGACGAATGGTATGCCACCCCCGATGATAAAGGGGTCGAGTGGTGGGATAAGTTTGAACAGGATTTGAAGCAGAATAGACTGCGTTTGCACGAGTTGGACTAAGGTTGAACTATGGTCTATCTCCCGGACACGAACATCATCTCGGCTATCCTTCGTAAAAATCCGGTCGTTCGCAAGAAATGGGAAACCGCTCTGAAGGACGGACATTCGATCGTCATCAGTCCTGTCGTTGAGTATGAGATCCGTCGAGGATTACTGAAGAAAGATGCACAACGACAGACAGAGTTTTTTGATCAACTGAGCGCTGTCCATGCCGGTCCAAACCTCATCCGCGAGGACTGGCGTCGAGCGGCTGAACTGTGGGTGCAACGTCAGGCGATCGGCCGGCCAACTGGAGACAGCGATATTCTGATCGCGGCGTATGCGTTGCGTCTCGGAGCGACGATCGTCACGGATAACGAGAAAGATTTTGAGGGATTGAGCCTTATGATTGAGAATTGGCTAACGGATTGATGTAAAACCCACTCCGGTTACTTCACCAACAACATCTTGCGCGTCTGCACGAACGTTCCTGCCTCCATCCGGTACGTATACACGCCGCTGGCCACCGTACGACCGCTCGCATTCCGGCCATTCCACTGCACTGTGTAGTATCCCGCCGGCTGCACCGCATCGACCAGCGTGCGTACCTGCTGGCCCAGAATGTTGTAGATCACGAGCTTGACGGGCGTGGTTTTCGGCAACTCGTACTTGATCGTCGTCTGAGCGTTGAACGGGTTGGGGTAGCTCTGTCCCAACGCGAACGTCCTGGGGGCGGCAATCTTCACTTCCACCGGTCCGAATGTCGTGATGTCTCCTGCAATGCTGATCGCCTGGAGTCTGTAGTAGTAGGTGGTATTCACCTGCACATCAGTGTCCACGAAGGAAAGTGTAGGACCACCCGTGATCAATCGCTGGTTTACAGAACGGTAATTCGATAACGGTGTGATGCTCCGCAGGACGTTAAACCCGGCATGATCTTTTTGATTCACCACTCGCCACTCCAGTCGTACTTTGCCTTCCGATTCCGTCCCTGCTACGTCGGCGATCTCCACGGCCACGGGTTGCTCCCGCCAGACCGCTTTGACGGTACGCTGTCCAGCCGGATGGGCATCAGTATAGACCACACTGATCGTATCCCCATACGTGACCCTGATAAGCCCTTGTGCACTGTTGCTACCCGTCGTGGAAAAGCCCAGAGTTCCCACAAACACTCCTGTGCTGACACCTGTTTCCAAAGCCGCGAATGAAATTCCGACAGCATCACTTCCGCTGATAACCGTCACACGGGCTGAATCGCGGATGGCTGGATCGGTATTCAAATCGATATCCCTGACTGTAATAAAGGCTTGAGCAGTCGGTCCTGTGTAGCTGGATCGGTCTAATTGAATGGATCCGATGCTGGCTGCCAGATCCGCCACGTTGATGACGAAACTCTGACTATCGCTGGCAGCGCCATCCGAGACAGTAACGATGACATCGGCCACACCGACGTGTGCAGCATCGGGTGTCCAAGTAGTCAGCCCAGAGCTACTGTTGATGGCCATCCCTGACGGAGATAGCGCCAGGTTGAAGGTCAGTGCACTGCCATCGGCATCTGAGGCCTCCACCTGGTAGGTATACGGGGAACCCTCTACAGCATTGGCCACCGGCTTGGACGTAATAACCGGTGGATTATTCACCGTAGAACTGACCAGTTGAACTGTTTGCGTGTTCGAGAAGGGGCTAACAAGCCCCGTCGTATCAAAAGCGGTGATGGCCAGCTTGTACGTCCGACCTGTCGTCAATCCTTTTATCTCGAAGGCGGTAGTATCGATGGGTGTGATCTGGTGATCAAACTGGCTGGCATTTGGATCTGTTGTGTAGTGAATGGTATACCCGAGCACACCGGCCGATGTGCTGGGATTCCAGGAGACCCGAATCGAGCTGTCGGTTGCGGCTACGCTAAAGTTTGTCGGAGCCGCCGGGGCGTTTGCGCTGACCACCCGGATGGTGCCCGGGCTGTAGGAGAACGAGGGGGCATTGGTCGAGTCCTGGATCATCGCGTAGATGTAATACTCTCCGGTCGGCACATTGGAAAGATTCCAGCCAAACGTATTGTTCGCCTCATCCTCGCTGATTCCTTCTACAATCAGAGTCCCGTCAAACCCTGTGTTATCCTATATCCAACGAAACATTTTTCCCCCGCGCTTCGAGTCGGATGCCATCCATGTCGCAACCACGACGATCTTTACGCTGGATGCCCTGGTGAGTTGGAATTTTCATCATCTGGTGAAGCTCTCAAAAAAGTTAGCGGTAAACGTGACGAATCTCTCGTTGGGATATCATCCGATCGAGATCGTGACTCCAACGATGCTGTAAGTAGGGGGTGATGAGGGATGCCATACTATAGTTCGTTCTTTGGGATCGAGGTCCGCGACGAGATCGCGGAGGAGTTTCGAGAGCCGGATGGCAGCGTCGATGATATGATGGCCGGGCTGCATGAGATTCGAGCCCGGTTAGCCGAGCAGAAGTACGATCTGGCCGAACTCGAACGACGGCAACACGAGAAGGGGACATTAGATCATCATGATTTTGAGGAATGTCAGCGATCGGCGATGTGACAGCCCATCGCGGCATGAACATCCACCCAGATTTCCCTTGACATCCTATCACCAGCCGTATACTTTACGGTGTCCCGTTTGACCACCCCGGTTCGCGCCCGTAGCTCAATTGGATAGAGCGTCTGACTACGGATCAGAAGGCTGGGGGTTCAACTCCCTCCGGGCGTATTGACGCGCGAAAACGTGGCGTGCAGTGATGACACCAGACGCAGACGATCACGAACGATGGATGCGGGTTGCGCTGGACGAAGCGCGGCTCGCAGCGAAAGACGGTGACGTGCCGGTCGGCGCGGTGCTCGTCCGGGATGGGCTGATCCTCGGACGCGATCATAACCGGATCGAACGGACGCACGACCCGACCGCTCACGCGGAGATGCTCGCCATCCGGGCGGCCAGCGCGATGGTCGGGTATGAACGGCTGACCGGGACGACGCTCTACGTGACTCTGGAGCCATGCACGATGTGCGCCGGGGCGATCGTCCTCGCCCGGATCGACCGGCTGGTCTTCGGGGCGCACGACCCGAAAGCCGGGGCCTGCGGCTCGCTCATGGACATCGTCCGGGACACTCGGCTCAACCATCGGGTCGAAGTGACCGTCGGAGTGCTGGCTGACGAATGCGCCGCACTGCTGCGGGAGTTCTTTAAGGGGGTGCGGGCATCTCAGCTCCCGTAGGGGTGAAGTCGAAGTACGAAGGACGAAAGAACAAGGACGAAGGGGTAAGGACGAAAGAGCAAGGACGAAGGACGAAACAGCAAGAACAGAAGAAAAGAGAGATTGCGTAGTCTTTGATTGTCGTCATTCCCGCGCAAGCGGGAATCCATTTCGTCCTTCGACCTTCGTCCTTCCTTCAGGGGGAGAGGTGCGAGAGCGGTTGAATCGGACGGTCTCGAAAACCGTTGTGGGGGTGACTCCACCGTGGGTTCGAATCCCACCCTCTCCGTAAAAAGGCAAGGACGAAGGACGAAAGAGCAAGAACAAAATAAAAGATCGATTGCGTAGACTCTGCTTGCTGTCATTCCCGCGCAAGCGGGAATCCATTTCGTCCTTCGACCTTCGTCCTTCCTTCAGGGGGAGAGG
>JACQVL010000044.1 GCA_016209865.1 Candidatus Latescibacterota bacterium
GATCAAGCGCGTAGCGGAGGAACCCCCGAAGCCGCCATCATCGCCACCGGAGGAGAGGAAATAAAAGCGCAGAGGGGCGGAGGAGCAGAGGGGAATAAGAGCAAAACCGCAGAGGGGTAGAAGCTCTTTCTCCTCTGCCCCCTTGCTCCTCTGATCCCCTGCCTTTTTCACAAGGAGCCGTGCATGTACGTCGGAGCATTGACCGCGCCGTTCGGACGGGAATCGTTTGAATCGGTCGTGCAGTGGGCGGGCAGCGTGGGGTTGAGCGCGCTCGAAGTGGCAGCCGGGCCGGGCAGCCAACACATCGACCCTGCGAAGGTCACGAAAGAGGAAGCGAGTCGGATCAACGAGTTAGTAGCCCGGCACAACGTCAAGATCTCCAGTTTAGCCTACTACGCGAATCTCCTCGACCCGGAGCGGAAGCAGCAGGTCGTCGATCACCTGAAGCGCACCATCCAGGCGGCGCGGACGCTCGGCCTGGACGTAGTCTGTACGATGGCCGGGATGCCGGTCGCCGGGAAGGACCGGAACCGGACGATCACGGAGGATTTCGCCCCGCTCTTCCGGCCGATCGCCAAATTCGCCGCCGACCACGGCATCAAGCTCGCCTTCGAGAACTGGACGGCGACGAACATTCGGGGGCTTGACAACTGGGATCGTGTGTTCACGGAGGTCCCGGATGCGAACGTCGGCCTCAACTACGACCCGTCCCACCTGTACTGGCAGGACATCGACTACCTCTGGGCGATCGAGCATTTTGCCTCGCGCATCTTCCACGTCCACGCCAAAGACACGGAAGTGAAACGGCATCGGGTCCGGTACGTGGGCAACCAGGACGGGGGCGGCTGGTGGCGGTACTGCATCCCGGGCTACGGCGGCATCCATTGGGGAGAACTGGTCGCCCATCTGAAGTCGAACGGGTACGACGGCGTCCTCTCCATCGAACACGAGGATGGCCTGCTCGGCCGCGAAGAGGGCTTCATTAAGGGCATGAAGCACCTGCAGCAGTTTATATGAAGCGTAGAACAAGCAGAGTGAGGTTGAGACTCAATCTCACTCTGCCCCTTCTCTCGTTTCTCACCCTTTCTCTCCTTCTCTCCAGTTGCGGGCTCAAGCCCAGCCCGCGATACCGTGCCCAACCGCTTCCTGAACGATCCCGCTTAGATGTCTCCCGGATGCGGAGTGCGATCGAATCCTTCTTAGGCACCCCCTACCGCTACGGGGGAGATAGCCTGGACGGGATCGATTGCTCCGGGCTTGTGATGGTGATCTACCGGAGCAGCGCCGGGGTCCAACTCCCCCACATCGCTGAACAGCTCATCCGTTTAGGGAAAAAAGTGAAGCTCAAAAAAATCCGGTTCGGCGACCTGGTCTTCTTTAACACGGGCAGCCAGGAGGGCGTCCACTCCGGCATTTATGTGGGCGACGGACAGTTCGCGCACGCCAGCCTGTCGCGCGGGGTGATCCTCTCCAGGCTGGATGAGACGTATTACCGGCAGCGCTTTCTTGAGGCACGACGGGTTGTGAAGTGACAGGGGTCAGGGGTCAGGAAAGACAAGGAGTAAGCAAGACTCATTTCAGAGTCATTAGGATAGTTGTTTTGATAGGAGTGGATGCAGTGTCTTCTTTTACTGACCCCCGACCCCCGACCCCTGATCCCTGCTTTTTACGCGACGCCGCACTCGACATCTTCCGCCATGCCCTGGCAGCGGTCGACCCGGCCGAGGCCGTCCATCGGGCGGTCGTGCGGGACATCGACCGGCTCCAGGTGCACGATCGCGCGTACGACCTCAGTCGCGGCGGCCGGGTCTTCGTCGTCGGGACGGGGAAAGCCGGGGCGCTCATGGCGCAGGCGGTCGAGGAAGTGATGGGAGACCGGCTGACCGGCGGGGTCGTCAACGTCAAGGACGGTCACGTCGCCCCCGTCCGCCGGGTCAGCCTGAACGAGGCCGGGCATCCCCTCCCCGATGAGGCCGGAGTCCGGGGCGCGCGGGAGATCGTCCGGCTACTCTCCGGGCTGGAACCGGACGACCTGGTGTTCTGCGTGATCTCCGGGGGCGGTTCCGCCCTCCTCCCCCTGCCGGTTGACGGCATCACGCTCGCCGAGAAACAGACGGTCACCCAGTTGTTACTCGACTGCGGGGCGACGATCCACGAGATCAACGCGGTGCGGAAGCACATCTCGCGGGTCAAAGGGGGACAGCTCGCCCGGCTGGCCGCTCCAGCGTCGGTCATCAGTCTGATCCTGTCGGACGTCATCGGCGACCGGCTCGACGTCATCGCCTCCGGGCCGACCGTCCCCGACACGAGCACGTTCGTCGACTGCCAGCGGATCATCGACCGGTACGACCTACGCGCTCGGCTGCCCGCCGCTGTCGCCGCCCATCTCGACGCCGGGCTTGCCGGACACATCCCGGAGACCCCCAAGCCGGGGGATCCGGTGTTCGACCGCGTCCAGAACGTGCTCGTCGCCACCAACCTGCTCGCCCTCCGGGCGGCCCAAGAACGGGCGGAAGCGTTAGGACTCCGTACGATCATCCTGTCGAGCGGTCTCGAAGGGGAGACGCGGGAGGTCGCCACAGTCTACAGCGCGATGGCGAAGGAGATTCGATCGTCGGGCAACCCCATCCCGCCCCCGGCGTGCGTGATTGCGGGGGGAGAGACGACGGTGACGATCCGGGGAACCGGGAAAGGCGGGCGCAACCAGGAGTTCGTCCTGGCTGCGGCGCGCGGGATTGCGGGATTGGACGGTGTGGTCGTCTTCAGCGCGGGGACGGACGGGACGGACGGGCCGACGGATGCGGCGGGCGCGGTGGCGGACGGGACGACGATCCGGCGGGCGGCGGCGCACGGTCTGGACGCCGAACGGATGCTCGCCGCCAACGATTCATACCACTTCTTTCAGCCGTTAGGCGACCTGGTCATCACCGGGCCGACGCAGACGAACGTGATGGATTTACGGCTGCTGCTGGTAGGGTGAGGTTCGTTCCCCAGGGCGATCACAAGGATCGCCCCTACAATGACGAACCACCAATTCGTGCTCTCGTCACGTGTCACTCGTCACTGCTCTTAAAACTTCTCCGCCTCGTCGATGAGCATGATCGGGATATCGTCCTTGATCGAGTACTTCAGACGGCATTTGTGACAGATGAGCTTCTCGTTCCCCCGGTCGTACTCCAGGTCCCCCTTGCACTGCGGACACGCCAGGATCTCCAATAATTGCTGATCGAGCGCCATATTCTCCTCCATCTGTTTACCCGTCACTCGTCACTGATTTCCTCAAACACCCCCATCTGGCCGAACTTCTCCAGTCGAGCGTCGATTAACGCCTGAGGCGGAATATCTCTCAGCTCATTGAAGACCTCGACCACACAGGCTTTCAAGGCGTTCGCCGACGCCTGATAGTCCCGGTGCGCCCCGCCCACCGGCTCCGGGATGATCCGGTCGATGACGCCAAGCCTCAGGAGGTCGGGCGCGATCAACTGCAACGCTTCCGCGCAGTCCGGCGTCCGGGCCGCGGCCTTATCTTTTTCCTTCCACAGGATCGTCGAACACCGCTCCGGGTTGATCACCGAATACCACGCATTCTCCATCATCAATATCCGGTCGCCGACGCCGATCCCCAACGCTCCCCCGCTGGCCCCTTCCCCGATGATGACGACGACGATCGGAACGCGCAGCCGCCCCATCTCGAAGATATTCCGCGCGATCGCCTCAGCCTGACCGCGTTCTTCCGCCCCCTGGCCGGGGTAGGCGCCCGGGGTGTCGATCAGGGAAAGGACGGGCATCCGGAATTTCTCGGCGAGCTTCATCATCCTGAGCGCCTTCCGGTAGCCGTCAGGGTTGGCCATTCCCCAGTTCCGCATCAGGTTTTCCTTCGTGTTGCGTCCCTTCTGGTGGCCGATGACCATCAGCGGTTCCCCGTCAAGCCTGGCCAGCCCGGCGACGACTGCTTTATCGTCTTTGAACGCCCGATCCCCGCTCAGCTCGAAAAACTCACTCATCATCAACTCGATATAATCTAACGTGTGCGGTCGTTGTAGATGCCGGGCGATCTGCACCCGCTGCCAGCGCGTCAGGTTGGAATAGATCTCCCGGCGCAGACGCTCCGCTTTCCGCTCCAGCCGCCGGATCTCTTCGGTGAGCGCCTCGAAGTTCTCCGTGACCGCAAAATTCCGCATATCCTCGATCTGCCGTTCGAGTTCGACCAGCGGCTTCTCAAAATCGAGCACCGTGCCGTTCATCATCTTTACTCCGATGGATTCCGCAACACCCGGCGGATGAGCTTCCGGCAGTGGGCCAGCGGGTCGGCGCCGACATCGACGAGCGAAATCAGGTCGAGATGGTTCCCCGATGCCGGGAGTCGGGGGAGTCCGGGCTGAGCGACGAGCTTCAGGCCCACCCCCAGACGGGTGCAGGATGAGATCAGTTGCAGGATCTCCTGGTACGAGACTGACGAGGTCGCTACGATGACTTCATCGACCCGATGGGCGTCTAGCGTCTCGGAGAGCAGGCCGTTCCCGTTCAGCACCGGCACCCCTTGAATCCTCGTCCCGATCCTGGCCGGGTCCGTGTCGAGGAGTCCGATGACGTCATAGCCTGGCCGGGTCTCCCGTTGAAGGCGGGCCAGGATCCCCACGCCCGCGTCGTCCGTGCCGACGATGAGCGCGCGCCGGCGGGCGCCAACGAGCAGGGAGACGACCTGCCGCCATCCGGCCACGACCCCGACGTTGATCCCCCACGACAGGAGGACGATCGCGCGGGAGAAGGCGTATTCACGGGTAAAATACGTCAGCGCCGCGATCACCACGAACCCGACCGACAGGGCAAGCGCGGCGGACAGGGCGGAGTATCGCCGATGCCCGTACAGGTCGTACAGGTACAGGCACCCCATCCAGACGGCGCTGTACGTCCCGTGGACGACCACGTAGGGGGTGAGGGTGTCGGCGGTCAGGGGCGTCAGCCGTCCGACGCGGATGAGGGTGGCGACGAGCAACGCCGCGTTGATGGCGGTGAGGTCGATGAGCGGGAGGGCGGCGCGCCGGAGCGCGTTCGCCGCGATCGAGCACCCGGCTTTCAGGACAATCCCGGTCATCACCAGTCCGCCGACGAGGACGGTCAGCAGCCGTGTTCCCTGGGTCGGACGATGCTTCCGGGCGAAGATGTACATCGCCCGGTAGAAGTCGATCGACGGCCAGCGCCCGCTCCGTTTCGTGCTCTCCCCTTTGTAATGGATGATGCGGGTCGCCGGGACGTAACACACCCGCCAGCCAGACTGACGCATCCGGTACAGCCAGTCCAGGTCCTCTCCGTACATGAAGAACGATTCATCCAGCAACCCTACCCGGGCGATCGTGTCCCGGCGGACGACCATGAACGACCCGGAGACCGCGTCCACATCCTGCACGGCGTCCGGGTCGAGGTAGGTGAGGTTGTACGCGCCCATCATCCGATGCTTCGGGAACACCCGGCTGAGGCCGGTCAGCTTGAAGAACGCGGAGAGGGGCGTCGGGATGCTCCGCCGGCACGCTAACTGCAGCGTCCCGTCCGGGTTGAGCACCTTGCATCCGGCCGCGCCGACGTCCGGATGGGTATCCATGAACTCCACCATCGTCCGGAGGGTGTCTTCCTGGATGAGCACGTCCGGGTTGACCAGACAGGCATACCGTCCCCGGTAGACGGCGAGCGCCTGGTTATTGGCCGCCGCGAACCCCCGGTTCTCCGGGTTCTGGATGAGCCGGACGGCCGGGTAGTGAGCGCGGACCATCTCGACGCTCCCGTCCGTCGAGGCGTTATCGACGACGATGACCTCGGACGTGAGGCCGTCCATGGCGCGTTCGATCGACCGGAGCAGCGCCTCTAAAAAATCCCGGACGTTGTAGCTCACGATGATCACCGAGAGGTCAACGGATGGCGTGTTAACGGTCAACCCCATACTCATACCCCTGC
>JACQVL010000042.1 GCA_016209865.1 Candidatus Latescibacterota bacterium
AATGTCCTTGAAGGTCTCGTTAGTCATGTGTTGCCGGGGTTCCCGTCGTTCATGTCTTCCGTACCGGGACCGTACGCGGCACTGGATCGCACGTGAGGTTCGTCCATCGCGCTGCACGACCACCACGAAGTATATACGGGAACCGGTTGGCTGTCAATCCGAATCATTCAAGATCATAAGGCGCTTACGCCGTCGATTGAAACCCTTGACAATCCTCTCTCAGGCTCTATATTCCCCGCAGACGTTTTGAAGCCTTCCTGTCGTGGTGTGGGCGTTGGCGCGTCTCGCCAGTGACGGCGGTTGAATTCGCTGCTGTTCATGTGAAGAGGGAGAAATGAACCCGCGCACCGTCCCTGCGTCTTCAGCGCCTGTCGGTGATCACCCGTCCATACACCCCTACAGCGATTGTGTGCGCACGTGCCTCGACAATCTGCTCGCGTACGGCACCGACCGCTATGGGCCGGTGCATACGCCGATGATCATGAGCATCATCGATGTGCAGATGAACGAGAGTCCGCGTGAACCCCTGCTCCTTGACGGCTGGGTGCGGAGCGAGGAACGGCCAGGCCGGCGCAATCCAGGGGGCTGCGATCTCTGGGAAGATCAGCCCCTGCTGCATGCCTTGTACCAGTATAGCGCGCTGTCGGACGACCCCCGCTATGCGCAGGCTGCGGATGACTATATCCGCGCGTTCTTCCACCACGCCAGAAAGCCGAACGGACTGCTCGCCTGGGGTTCGCATCTGTTCTATAATGCCTTCACCGAGCAAATCGACGACGACCGGCATGGGGACCCGCATGAAATCCTTATCCACCTGGCCGAATGGGATGCCATGTGGCGCGTCGATCCGGGGGTCGTGCAACGCGAGATTGAAGGGATCTGGACGTGGCACATCGTTGACAAGGCGACCGGCCAGCACAACCGTCACGATGACGCGACGGTTGGGTGCGACTTCGCCTACTCGGGTGGCTCGTTTGCGCACGCGTTCGCCTTCCTCTACAAGCAGACCGGAGATCGGGTCTGGCTGGACCGCGCCAAACTGGTGATCAACTGGCACTGGAGTCACCGCAACCCGCAGACCAATCTGGCGCCCGACGCCCCCTCCACGGCCCCCCGCTACGACTCGAGACACTGCTTTACCAATGTGATTGGCCCCCATGCGGCGGCGAGCTTGCGGTGCTTCGAGATCACAGGAGATGTTTTCTTCCGAGACGTGGCGCTGGCGTATGTCCGCGCCTGGCTGAAGTACGCCTGGAACGAGAACGCGGGGCTGTTCTTCGGGACTCTGGCGCTCGACGGTACACCCGTTCCGGAACAGGCCAAAGGTGAAGGCTATGACGTGTGGATGCCGACCGGCTACGCGGAGACATGGCCGTCGAACATGTACAGCTACGATCAGCCCTTGGCGGCCGCGCAGACCTGTCTGTATGCCTACGAGTTGGCGAGCGACCCCGCGTTGCTGGACGGGGCGAGGCGCTGGGCGTGTCACATCCGCGCCAGCTTCCCCCCCGTCATCGGTCGTCGCTGGCGGACGGAAATCCATGCCGCGATGCCGGAGGCCGTCCAGAAGGGCGGGACGTATGCCGAGGGCTATGGCCGCGCGATCTCGTTCTTCGTGCATCTGTACCGGGCGACAGGTGATCCGAAGGATTGGCACACTGCGTTGTCCCTGGCAGACGACGCGATGGACAAGCTGTGCGAGAACGGGTGGGTCAAAGGCCATGCGGGCAAGCCGTACTACGAGACGACGGACGGCGTTGGCCTGCTGTTGTGTGCATTCCTGGAGTTGGCTGAATCGAAGACCGGCGCGACTGGAGAATAGGCCGGCCGCCTCTCCACCGATCAGCCGGACAGGTGGCCCATCTCAACAAAGGAGGAAGGCACATGAAATGGACGTGGAGTGTTCCTATCGGGGCGACCATGCTCGCACTCGCTGTCGCGGGGTGGGATTATCAGGGAGTGCCAAAAAAGGACTCGGCGGGCGCAGGGCTGGCGCCGAAGTTCGAAGTCGACCCGCTGTGGCCGAAGCCGTTGCCCAACCACTGGGTTCTCGGCTCGGCGATCGGGGTCACGGTGGATTCCCGGGATCACGTCTGGATCGTTCATCGAGGCAACGGCGACGCGAGGACCGAACTCGGCGCCGCGCAGACCCCGCCCACCGGTGAATGTTGCATCCCGGCGCCGAACGTCCTTGAGTTCGATCAGGCGGGCAACCTGCTCAGACACTGGGGCGGGCCGGGTAAGGGATACGACTGGCCGCAGTCGAATCACGGGATCACGGCCGATCCCATGGATAACCTCTGGATCGGGGGTAACGGCACGAACGACGCCCATATCCTGAAGTTTGCCCAGGATGGGACATTCCTGAAGCAGTTCGGTCGTCCGGGCGCGAACACCGGCAGCCACGATATGGCGAACTTCGGTCGGGTGGCCAAGATCGCCTTTGACCCGGGCGCCAACGAAGCGTACATCGCCGACGGCTACGGCAACAAACGCGTGGCCGTGATCGACATGAATACCGGCGCGTTCAAGCGGTACTGGGGCGCATACGGCAACAAGCCGGACGACACCAACCTGGGGCCATACAAGCCGGACGCTCCGCTGGCTCAGCAGTTCCGCAATCCGGTGCACTGCGCCGAACCCTCGAATGACGGGTTCGTGTACGTGTGCGACCGCCCGAACGACCGGGTTCAAGTGTTCCGCAAAGACGGCACGTTCGTGCAGGAACTGATCGTCGCGCCGCAGACTCTCGGTGACGGATCGACGTGGGACATCGCCTTCTCGAAAGACCCTGAGCAACGGTTCCTCTACCTCGCCGACGGCAAGAACATGAAGGTGTACATCATCGAGCGCAAGACGATGACGATCTTGACGAGCTTCGGCGACGGCGGGCGCCAGCCCGGCCAGTTCTTCGGCGTGCACAGTATTGCCACCGATTCGAAGGGCAACATCTACACCACCGAGACGTACGAAGGCAAACGCGTGCAGAAGTTCGTGTACAAAGGCCTGGGCCCCGTTACCCAAAAGAACCAGGGCGTTGTGTGGCCGAGGGCCTCGAAGTAGAGGCCGCGTCATGAGAGCCGTGCTGAGGAACGATCGCGGCATCGTCACGTCGAGCATCGCGGCTGCCTTGATGGCCGCACTGGTGGTTGCCCTTCCGGCCCGCCTGTCC
>JACQVL010000045.1 GCA_016209865.1 Candidatus Latescibacterota bacterium
ATCGTGACCGAATGTAGTCCGCCGTCCCGATATCCCAGTACGTCCGGTACCGGCCGGCGTCGTACAGGCGGAGGACCGACCGGATGTACTGCAGCGTCGGGGTCAGGAGATACTGATCGACCCGCTCCGGATGGGAAGCGGACTGCAGGTTGACGAACGCCCGGATGAACACACTACGGTCGTGAATCGGCAACCGTTTGACGTTCTGCACGAACGCATCCATCCGGCCGTTGGGGACGAGGTAAAACTCGACGTTGGACAGGTAGAACGCGGAGACGGCTTCACCCCGATCCCGGATGTACGCTCCCACCCCGGCCAATGCTTTGTCCCCGGCAAAATCCCCGGTGATTGGGATGATGAGGTTGTTGGCCGACATCTGCTTGATAAAGGCGAAGTCGTCATCACTATTCAGAAAATTCCCCTGGTGCCCTTCCAGGTCTTTTTCGAGCAGGAACTCGCGGTAGACCGGGAAGTTCAGGCCGTTCAGAGAGGGCCGTTTGAACTCGAACCGCATGTCGAGGTGGTACGTGAAGAACGCCCGGTACGTGTCCTGGATCGTCCGGAAGTCATCCGGGGAGAGGTTCAGCCGGTACGCCGTGATGCTGCGGGTCAGACGGGCCAGTGTGTTCTGGTAGAGGCGCTCATCCCCCGGGGTACGGTCGAAGTAGTCGACCATCGCCTGGATGGAGGGGGTGGGACCGAGGCCCGCATCCGGCCGGATGGGCTTGCTGAAGAGGAGGGACAGGTACTCCTGCCGGGTGCGGGCGATCTCGAAGAGCGCTTTGAAGAGCAGATGTTCCAGGAGGTTTTCGCGTCGGATATCGACGAGAAAGGCGAGCTTCGGGCGGATTCTGGCGATGTAGGTGAAATTCTGGTCCGGCCCGACCCCGACGTAGACGCCGTCGTGCGCCCCCACCTGCTGCAGGGTTCGGACGATGTGCAGGTAGGCCGTCTCGTTCGACACGAAATTGTCGCTGTCGAAGTACCCCGGCGGCTCAGAGATCGTCTGGACGGTCGTCGCGAACTCGTCTGCGGACAGGGGATGGATCGCGGGGGTCGGCGGGGGAGTCCGACACCCCATGACGACGACGAGTCCGATCAAGACCCCTCGGACAGCCCACATAGCGACCTCACGGGAACATTTGACTCTGCGTCTTGACCGCCCACCAGAGGGCATACACGACGAGGGCCGCCACCAGCAGACGGATCAACAGGTCGATCGGAGAAAGCTCATACCGGCGAAAAAGCCAGAATGTCAACCGATCCCACCAGTCCATCGTATCCCATCCCCTCGATTCACTCGTCCAGGACGATTACGACATCGACCCGCCGGTTCTGCGCCCGGCCCTGAGGGGTGAGGTTGTCCGCGATCGGCTTCGTTCCGCCGAACCCGGTCGCGGTGATCCGGGTGTCCGGGATGCCGGCTTTGGAGACCAGGTACTCCCGGACCGCCCTGGCTCTCGCCCCGGACTGGGCGAGGTTCGCCTTCTCATCCCCGGTCGCCGCCGTGTGGCCTTCGACGCTGGCCCGGCTTCTGGGGAATAACGCCAGCACCTTCCCCACTTTATCGAGCAGAGGGGACGCGTCTTTCGGGAGGGCCGTCACCCCGGACGGGAAGTTCAACCCGACGAGCCGGATGACCAGAGATTTTCCCGCTCGCACGACCAGCGCCTCAGTCTTGAGAAACGTGCTCTGCGCCTGATCGATGGCATCGAGCTGCATCTTCTTCCGCAGTTCGACCTCCAGTTCGCGTCGCTTGAGCTCCAATTCCTCTTTCCGGGTCTGCAGGTCGGTCTGGTACTGCTCGATCATCGTCGCCAGCCGAATCTGGTACTGATCGAACGCGGTCTGGAGGGAATCGATCGTGCGGCTGAGCCGGGCGACTTCGACATCGCGGCGGGTGACTTCGGCGTCGTGGAGGACGAGTTGCCTCGTGAGGGTGTCGTGTCCCTGCTGTATCGCTCTGATGACAGAATCCACCGGCGTCTGGACGCCGCGCTCGAAGGTCGGACGAACCCCTATCGCGTCCGCGATCCGGCTGACGATGTGTTCTTGATCGAGGAGCAGACGCTCCCAGTTCGCGTTGTTGCGCCGGAGGGTGTCGAGGACGGTCGCCAGATAGATCGCATGGCGCGCTTCGTACTCCGCTAAGCTCGCCTTGGCCTGGAGTTCTTCGAGCGACACATTCCCTTTCTCCACGGCCGCTTCGATCTCTCGGATGAGCGTCTGCGCCTGCCCGTAGGTCTTCGGGGCGTACTCCTCCGCTTTGCGGGATTTGGCTTCGGCGACTTTGGCGCGCGCCGCGCCCAGCAGGTTGATCCTCACCGCGCTCGCTTCAGCCTGACGGTATTTGGCGACGGCCTCCTTGCCGGTCTTCTGCGCCCCTTTCACGTCGTTCTGCTCCAGCCTGGACACGGCTTCGTTGAACGTCGCCTGGGCGTTCTGGTATTCTTTCGCCGCCACCTCGGGCGCGTTCGCCGCGATCGCACGAGTGCGAGCGGCTAACGCCTCGCCGAGGACCGCCTTGCCCTGCGCGGTGTTTTTCGTCGCCGTCTCCAGCGCCTGGCGGAACTGCTGGATGGCCGGTTTCACCTCGGTGTCCGGCCGGCCGCGCCGGACGAGATCGACCAGGCGGCGGTATCCGTCGACCGCTTTGGCGTAGGCTTTGGGGGACAGCAGGTCGACCTGCTGGCTTTTGGCGCTGTCCAGGTCCGCCGCTGCCTGCTGGACCGGAGAACTGGCGAGGGGTTGGGCGTAGAGGATGGCGGGCACGAACGAGGACAGCAGCGTGAGCACGAGAACAGCGATCCACACCATGCGCTTATCCCCCGGTTCTCAGAAGCGCCCGCCTCACGATCGGCTCCAGCGCCGTCCATCCCTCCGGGGTGGTGATGCGTAGGGCGCGGATGCATCCGAGTCGAGCGAGCGGGTGAGCGCGGGCGACGCTCTCTTCCAGGGTGATCAGGCCTGACTGGCCATCGAGGTCGATCTCGATCATCGCAGTCTTGTCTGTGATCGCCGACCGGCGAACGGTGACGTGCCCTTCGGTCAGGCCTCGAATCAGCCCATCCACTCCTGCTTGCAGTCCTATCGTATAGAAGATGTACTCTGGCACTTTTCTGTCTTGCCTGTCCTTCCCCGAATCCCCAACCCCGACCCCCTAATCCCGGCTCTCTCCCCCGGCGATCGGCGGGAAGAGACTGACGACGGCCCCGTCGTGGAGGGGGGCGCCTTTGGGGACATGCTTGCCGTCGACCAGGGTGAGATGCACGTGTCCATCCGGAATGCCGAGCTTGACGACGAGATCATCGGTGGTCGCGCCATCGTCGAGGGTCAACATCGTCGTCTTCTTCATCGAGCCTGCGGGCAGGTATTTCGTCAGCGTAGCGAAGAGTTTCACCGAGACGGTCATAGGCACGCTCGCCTCCTTGAGACGGTCGAGGCATGGACGCGGAACGATGAATGGGGTCACGCCTTCATTCATCGTTCATCATTCCGCATTCATCGTTGTTATTTCGTGTATTGGCGTAAGAAGGCCACGGTACGCGGCCATGCCTGCTGCGTGGCCTTCAGGTTCGCGCCGTCTTTGCCATCCTGAGCCCGCAAGAACCCGTGGCCGGCCCCGTCGTAGATGTGGGGTTCGTAGGATTTCCCGAGCTTCTTCATCTCTGTTTCGGTCGGAGGAATCGTCGCGTTCACCCGGGCGTCATCCCCTCCGTACAGGCCGAGGACCGGGGCCTTGATCGTGGCGAGTCGTGCGGCATCGGGCGCGGAGCCGTAGTAGACGATCGCCGCGTTGAGTCCCGGCTGGGCGGTCGCGTACGCGAAACTGGTCGATCCCCCCCAGCAGAACCCGACGGTCGCGCTCTTGCCGTTCGCGGCGGGGAGTGTGATCGCATACTCCCGGACGGCGTTGAGGCGTCCGGTGACGTCGTCGGGCGTTAAACTTCTGATCGCTTTCGTCACGTCGTCCCGGCTGGCGAACGCGTCGGTGTTGCCCCCGCCGGGGCCTTGACCGGACAGGAGGTCGGGGGCGACGGCGATGAACCCGTCTTCGGCGAGCTGATCGGCGACCCCGCGAATCCAGTCGGTCAGGCCGAAGATCTCGTGGATGACGATGACGACCGGGGCTTTCTCCTTGCGCTCGGGATAGACCACCCATGTCACGAGAGGTTTCTCACTCCCCTCCAGCTTGACACTGGCCCACTCCCCATGTCGCGGGGACTTATTCAGCGCGTCTTTGGCCTGGGCGTCGCCGGGGGGCAGGCGTTCGTCCGTCGAGACGACCGCGGTGGTGGACGCGGACGTCGTCTGGTCGCTGGCCATCAGGTGGTCGGCGTGCAGGTCTTGTTGCGCCGCTGCCGGGCTGATTCCCCACAGGCCTGTCAGGGAGAGAACTACCAGAGCTCTGATCGTCCCGCTCGTCATCGCGCGATCCTCCTCTATGGGTGGATGGGTTGAGGCGTCTTGCCATTCAGGGTGGATTGAGAGTTCTGCGCTAAATATAGTTGAGGCGTCATGAGGGGACAAGCGGTTTTTCTGAGGGAGTGGGGGACGCTGGCTTTAAATTCGCATAATAGATATTATGTAAACTTTAGAGAGCCAAAAAAGACCGACGGCCTACCTTTTTCCGCAGAGAACCGCCGGTCGGGCCATCTTCGCCGCCTTCCCCGAAGAAACCAGAATTCCTCCCCTTCCTTCTCGCGGAGCATTTTGGTTCGCTCTTGATGTCATGATGGAGCATGCTCCATCATGACGCCCAATGCTCCATTGTGGTCAGACGACGATGTTCACCAATTTTTTCGGGACGACGACCACCCGCTTCACCCCATGCCCGTCGAGATAGGGCCGGACGCGCTCGTGCTCCAAGGCCAGGCGCCTGATCGTCTCCTCATCCGCATCAGCGGCCACCGTGAGCTGTCCCCGGACCTTCCCGTTGACCTGCAGGACGAGGGTCATCTCCGCGGACACGAGCAACGCCGGGTCGTAGTCCGGCCACCCCTGCTGATGGACACTGTCCGCATGACCCAGCGCATGCCACAGCTCTTCCGTGAGATGGGGGGCAAACGGCGCCAGGAGAATCAGCACCGTCTCAGCCGTCGACCGTCCGATCACCCCGTCCAGGCCGTCCGGGGCGTTGACATAGTTGACGAACTCCATGAACCGGCTGATCGTCGTGTTGAAGCGGCACTCCTCAACCCCCTCCGACACCTGCTTGACCAGCAGATGTCGCCGCCGGATCAATTCCGGAGAGTCAGCGTCCTGGGTGTCGAGGTTCTTCATCACCAGCGCCCAGACGCGGTTCAGGAAGCGGGAAGTCCCGTTGATTCCCTCCTCGCTCCAGGTGGCATCCTCATCGAACGGTGCCATGAAGAGTTCATACAGCCGCAGGGTGTCCGCCCCGTACTCCTCGACGACGCTGTCCGGCGTGATCACGTTGCCCCGGCTCTTCGACATCCGCTGCCCACTGGGCGCATGGAGCTGGCCCTGGTTCAGGAGCTTGGCGAACGGCTCCGAGAACGGCACGAGTCCAGCGTCTGCCATCACCTTCATCCAGAACCGGGCGTACAGCAGGTGCATGACCGCATGCTCCGCTCCGCCGACGTAGACATCGACCGGCATCCAGTACGCCACCGCCTCCGGGTCGAACGGGCGGGCGTGTTCGTGCGGACTCGTAAACCGCAGGAAATACCACGACGAACACGCGAACCCACCCATCGTGTCCGTCTCCCGCTCCGCCGGGCCGCCGCACCCCGGACAGGTCGTCTGGACGAACTCCGGGATGTCGGCCAGCGGCGACCGGCCCGTCGTCGCTGGCTGGTACCGGTCGGGCAGCAGCACCGGGAGCTCGTCCTCCGGCACCGGCACCATCCCGCAGCGCACGCAGTGGACGATGGGAATGGGCGCGCCCCAGAACCGCTGTCGGGAGATCAGCCAATCCCGCATCTTATAGTGCACCTGCCGTCGCCCGATGCCCCGGTGCTCCATCCAATCCGCGATCCGCTCCAGGCCGTCGCGTGACGGCAACCCGCTGAATTCCCCGCAATTGACCAGCACCCCGTCCCCCGTAGACGCCTCGGAGAGCGGCTGCCCGTCCCATTCCGGCGGCGCGATGACGACGGGAATCGGCAGCCCGTAGCGGGTAGCGAACCCGAAATCGCGCGCATCGTGGGCCGGAACCGCCATGATCGCGCCCGTCCCGTAGCCCATCAGGACGTAATCCGCCAGATAGAGCGGGACGCGCTGTCCGTTCACCGGGTTGATCGCGTACGCCCCGGTGAACACTCCCGTCTGCTCTCGTTCTATCGAGGCACGCTCGATGTCGGTCTGCAGACGGGCCGCGTCGCGGTAGGCCTCAACCGCCGCACGATGCTCCGGAGTCGTGAGCGCATCGACGAGCGGATGCTCCGGGGCCAGGACGACGAAGGAGACCCCGAACACGGTATCCACCCGGGTGGTGAACACCCGGATCGACTCGTTCGTCCCGGCGACTTCCATGTCGAATTCTACCCCTTCACTCCGGCCGACCCAGTTCCGCTGCATCGTCGTGATCCGTTCCGGCCAGTCAATCCCGTCCAGGTCGCTGATCAATCGGTCCGCATACGCCGTGATCCGGAAGAACCAGGCGGGGAGCAGCTTCTTCGTGATCGTATTGTGACCACGCCAGCACACCCCATCCCCGACCTCCTGGTTCGAGAGGGTCGTCTGGCATTGGGGACACCACCACTGCCAGTTCGTATCCCGATAGGCCAGACCACGGTGGTACAGGAGCAGGAAGAACGATTGCGTCCACTGGTAGTACTCAGGATCGCTGGAATCGATCTCGCGCGACCAGTCGTAGGACGTCCCAATCAGCCGGAGCTGTCGTTTATAATTCGCCGTGTTGCGGGTGGTCGCCAGCCGGGGATGGATGCCATGTTTGATCGCAAACGCCTCTGACGGCTCCCCGAACGCATCCCATCCCATCGGATGGAGGACGTTGTACCCGCGCATCCGCTTGTACCGGGCAATCAGGTCGGTCGGGATATAGTTCCGGCAATGCCCGACACTCAGCCCTTCGCCGGACGGATACGGGAAAAAATCCAGGCAGTAGAATTTCGGTCTCTTCGGGTCCGTCCCCGTCCGGTGCAGCCCCTGCTCCTCCCACCAGGCCTGCCACTTCGGTTCGATCGTCTTGAAATCATACCCGGTCATACGCCACCCTCCCCTACTTCACTCCGATCAACACGTCGAGGATGAGGCTGATCACGCTGATGGCCAGCGCCGCCCCGATCGCGTCGAGAAACCCGCTGATACCGAACCCCTGGACGACCGCCGCGACCAGGAAGAGCATCCCCCCGTTGACGACGAGCGTAAACAGGCCGAGGGAGAGAATGTTCAGAGGCAGGGTCAGCAACAGGACGATCGGGCGGAGCACCGCGTTCACAATCCCCAGACACACCGCAGCCACGACCGCGGTCGTCACCGTATCCACCTGGACGCAGCTCGTCAGCCGGGTCACGATCAGGATGGCCAGCGTCGTGACGATCGAATGGATCAGGAACCGCTTCATCCTTCGCTCTGCTCCACGGATTCAGGGTATCGCGGCGTCCCTTTCACGGCCGGGGTCCGGCCTGCGCACCAGCCGATCCCACGCTCGATCAGATCGCCGAACCAGGACAGCGGACGGCCTTCCACCTTCCGCCGGAGACTGGCAAGGCCATCCGTGAGGTACACACACGTCCCGGCCAGCGGGATCAGACCGTCGACGGACTGCAGCCCCTTGCAGCCCCGCACGACCACCATTCCCCTGTACCCGGCCGCAGCCGCTAAGCGTGCCACCTCATCCGAATACCGGCCGAACGGGCAGGAGAGCACCTCGACCGTCACCCCGGCCATCCGCTCGATACTCACGCGAGAGGCTTCAAGCTCATGGCGAAGCTGAGCGGGAGACAGTCGCGTCAAATCCGGATGATTCAGCGTATGCGAGCCGATCTCCAGTCCGCCCTCACGGAGGGCTTGCACCTGCTCCCAGTCCAGATGCCGGAACCGGCGTCCGCCGAGGTTGACCTCCCACCCGTTCTCCCGGCCGACGTACCCGGCGATGACGAAAACCGTCGCCGTCAACCCGTGCTCCCGGAGCAGGGGGTACGCATGCCGGTAGACACTCTCAAACCCATCGTCGAACGCCAGGACGACCGACCGAGGCGGCAACGGGCGATGGGCACTCACGCTGGCCAGGACGTCGGCGAGATGGACGGTCGTATACCCGCGCGCCACGAGCCAGCCCAGATGGCGGGCGAACTGACGCGGCGTCAGCCGGGTGATCCCGTACTCGAACCGGGGATCAACCTTGTGGTAGACGAGGATAGGACACGACCCCATCCGGTCATCGTCCGGTATGACCGAACCCTCCATCGCCCCGTGTCGTCTCGTCCAGGCGCTCGACGACGATGAGGTGCACCCGTGGAACGGGGGTAATGACGAGTTGCGCGATGCGATCGCCGTCGTGCACCGTGTACGGCGACGTCCCAAAATTAAAGAGGATCACCCCCACCTCGCCCCGATAATCGGGGTCGATCGTGCCCGGACTGTTGAGCAGGCCGATCCGGTGTTGAAGGGCGAGCCCGCTCCGGGGCCGGACCTGTCCCTCGTAGCCGGGGGGGATGGCGATGGAGAACCCGGTCCCGATCAGCGTTGCCTCACCGGGGTTCAGGACGACCGGGGCCCCAAGCGCCGCGTGCAGGTCGAGTCCCGCCGCCCCTTCGCTCATGTATCGCGGGAGCGGGTGGACGGAAGGCCGGCAGGGGCTGATGTACACGGTCACGGGGTGTGGAGACGAATCAGTCATCGGGGGAGCGGGACGTCTCGCTCCTCGACCGGCCCCAGGGCCGCCACAGACAGACGCTCCGGGTCGAGGAGTTCTTCAGCCAGTTCCTGCACCTGGGTGAGGGTGACCGCATCGACCTGGGCGATCGTCTCATCGATGGAGGAATAGGAATCGAGGTACAGCTCCAGACGGGCCAGCCGGTTCATCACCGTGCCGGTGTTCTCCATCGACAGGATCAGCCCGCCGGTCAGTTGGGATTTGGAATCCTGTAATTCATCCTCATGCAGCGGTTCCTGGCGCAACCGGGCGCATTCCGTGTAGATCATCTCCAGCACCCGCGGGACATCCGCACCGTCCGTCCCCGCGTAAATGCTGAAGAGGCCCGTGTCCTCGTAGAAGTCCAGGTCGGAATAGATGGAATACGCCAGCCCGGCCTTCTCCCGGACCGCCTGGAAGAGCCGTGAGGTCATCCCCCCGCCCAGCGCGGCGTTGAGGACGAACAGGGCATATTTTCGCTCATCCCGGAACGGCAGCCCGTGGCCGCCGACGCACAGGTGGGCCTGCGCGATGTCCTTCGTCGTGACCTGACACCGGGCCGCCGGGGGGGACAGGACAGCAGGCGGGTCTGCCGCCGGCCGGTCGGGGAAGAGGAGTGTCTGCCTCACCAGCTCGACGATCTGGTCGTGGTCGACGTTCCCGGCCGCGACAACCGTCGTCCGATCGGCGGTATAGTACGTGTCCAGGTACGCCCGAATCTCCTCGCGTGTCAGGGCCGACACCGTCGCTTCCGTCCCCAAGATCGACCGGCCTAACGGGTGCGGCTGCCAGATCAGCGAGGTAAACTGATCATGGAGCCATTCCTCCGGGTTATCCTCCATCCCCTTGATCTCGTCGATCACCACGTGCTTTTCCTTTTCGACCTCATCGGGGTCGAAGAGGGAGTGCTGCAGGATGTCTGCGAGGACGTCGATGGCGACCGGTGCATGAACGTCGAGGAGCCGCGCGAGATAGCAGTTCAACTCCCGTCCGGTGAACGCGTTCAAGTAGCCCCCCAGCGACTCGATACTCTGGGCGATCTGGTAGGCCGTCCGCGACCGGGTGCCTTTGAACACCATGTGTTCGAGAAAATGGGCGATGCCGTTCTGCTCGACCCGCTCGTGCCGGGAGCCGGAGCGCACCCAGAGGCCGATCGTCAGGGAGCGAACGTGCGGGACGTACTCCGTGACGACCCGGATGCCGTTGGGGAGGACCGATTTCCGGTAGACGGAGTGGAAGCCGTGTCCGGGGGTGGTCACCGCGTCCCCTCCGTGTGAGGCTCCTGCATGACGGCTTTCCGGCTGAGCTTGATCTTGCCCTGGGCGTCGATGCCGATGATCTTGACGCGGACCTCATCCCCTTCGTTCGCCACCTCCCGCATCGCTTTCACCCGATGGGTATCCCATTCGGAGATGTGAACGAGGCCGTCCTGGCCGGGCAGGATCTCGACGAACGCGCCGAAATCAACGATGCGCTTCACTTTGCCGCTGTAGAGCTTGCCTAATTCGGGTTCTTCGACCAACGACCGGATCATGCGACTGGCCATCTCCCCGCTCTGCGGGTCGACCGCGGCGATCGTGATCGTCCCGTCGTTCTCGATGTTGATCTTCGTCCCGGTCTCGTCCTGAATGCTCCGGACCATCTTTCCACCCGGCCCGATGACGGTGCCGATCTGGTCGACCTTGACTTTCAAGGTGATGATCCGCGGCGCGTACGCTGATAGCTCGGGCCGCGGGGCCGGGATCGTCTGCTCCATCCGGTCGAGGATGGAGAGCCGCGCGGCGCGGGCTCGTTCCAGGGACTCCCGGAGGACGTCGAGGGTCACCGTGATGACTTTCACGTCCATCTGGAAGGCGGTGATCCCCTGGCGCGTGCCCGCCACCTTGAAGTCCATCCCGCCGAGATGGTCTTCCACCCCCTGGATGTCGGTCAGGTATTGGGGGGCCGGCTCATCCGGGATCAGGCCGACGTTGACGCCGGCCACGTGGCTCGTGATGGGCACGCCGGCGTCCATCAACGACAGGCTGGCGGCGCAGACCGTGGCCATCGACGACGAGCTGTTCGACTCGAACACATCCGAGACAATCCGGATGGTATACGGGAAGACTTCATCCGACGGGATGACCGTGGCGATCGCCCGTTCGGCCAGGGCGCCGTGTCCGATCTCCCGCGGCCGCGGCCCGCGCTGCGGGCGTGTCTCCCCGGTACAGAACGGGGGAAAGTTGTAGTGGAGCATGAACGTCTTGAACGTCTCCCCTTCGAGGTCATCCATCCGCAGCTCGTCCAGCTTGCTCCCTAAGGTGGTGACGGCGAGGCACTGGGTCTCCCCGCGCGAGAACAGCGCCGAGCCATGCGTCCGAGGGAGCACGCCGACCTCAGAACTGACCGGCCGGATGTCATCCATCCCCCGGCCGTCGACCCGCCGGCCTTCTGTCTTGATCATCTCATGCATGTCCTGGCTCTGGGCATCCCGGACGATCTCCTTGATCACGGTTTCGCTCTCCGGGTAGTCCGGCCGCAGGCGCTCGATGGCCAGAGCTTCCGCCTGGCTGAACAGCTCGCCCCGTTTCTGCTTCTCGACCGTCCGGTTCCCCTCATGGATGAGCGGCATGACGATTTCGGTCGTCCGGCGGACGAGCGTCTCATCCCGCTTCGGGTCGAGATGCTCCCGCTTGGGTCTGCCGCACAGCGTCCGGAGCCGCTCGATCTGCTCGTTGATCCGGATGGTCTGCTCATGCGCCAGCGAGATCGCCACGAGCATGTCCGCTTCCACGATCTCGTGCGCCCCGCCTTCGAGGGACACGATGTACTCCGGCGTTCCCGTCACGACGATGTCCAGATCGCTCTCGTCGAGCTGGGGGAACGTCGGGTTGATCACGTACTCGCCGTTCACGCGGCCGACCCGGGACGCGGCCAGGGGGCCTGCGAACGGGATGTCCGAGATCGTCAGGGCGGCGGACGCCCCGATGATGCCTAAGATATCGGCATCGTTCTCCTGGTCGGACGAGAGGACGATGATCATGACCTGGGTCTCGCAGGCATAATCTTTCGGAAACAGCGGCCGGATGGCATGATCGATCAGCCGGGCGCTGATCGTCTCTTTCTCACTCGGCGGGCCTTCGCGTTTGAGCCGTCCGCCCGGAATCCGGCCGGCCGCGTACATCTTCTCCCGATAATCGACCGTGAGGGGCAGGAAATCCCGTCCCTCCATCGCCTGTTTCGAGGACACGGCGGTCGCCAGGACGACCGTATCGCCGTAGCGAACCCAGACGGCGCCATCCGCTTGTTTGGCCACTTTTCCGGTTTCTAATGAGAGGACTCTTCCACCGATCGTGAGATCAACTCGATGTGCCATAGTGCTTCATTCTCCCTTGTTTCTTTCGTCTCGTCGTCTCGCCACTGCGGACGTCCGTGGACGGCTTATCCCCGTAAGCCGAGTTGCGCGACAAGCGCGCGATACCGTTCGATGTTGTGTCGCCGGAGATACGCTAAGAGTCGTCGGCGATGGCCGACGATCTTGAGCAACCCGCGCAGCGAGTGGAAATCTTTCTTGTGCGTCTTGAAATGTTCCGTGAGTTCATTGATCCGGGCGGTCAACAGGGCGATCTGCACCTCCGACGACCCGGTATCCGTCTCATGGCGGCGGTGCTGGGTCAAGAGCGCCTGTTTCGTTCCTTTGGTCAGAGACACGGTGTTCACTCCTTGTAGAAGCCACGTCACACGTGTGATCGAATGAGAAACCCCCGCACGAATCAGCCCTGGAGCACCCGCCGGGCCTGCTCCACATCGGCCGCAATCTGTGCGCGCAGGGCGTCAACCCCCGAGAAACGCTGTTCGGCCCGCAGCCGTTCGACCACCTCGACCCGCAGGTCACACCCGTACACATCCCCCTGGAAGTCCAGGAGATGGACCTCGACAGAGACGGTCCCCGGCCCGAAAGTCGGCCGGACCCCGACGTTCATCACCCCTGGCCACCCGCCCGACCCGGTCGACGCGCGGACCGCGTAGACGCCATGAGCCGGCAGCAATTTCTGGGGCGAGGCGACCTGGAGGTTGGCCGTCGGAAAATCGAGCAGCCGTCCTCGTCCCTCCCCGTGGATGACCCGGCCGGCCAGGGTATACGAATAGCCGAGCAACCGGGCTGCCTCACGCATCCGGCCCGTCGTCACGCACTCTCGAACCCGGGTACTGTTGACGACCGACCCGTCGGCGGTGACGGGCGGCACGACCCGGACCTGAAACCCGTACGCGCTCCCCATCCGCCGCAGCAGGTCGGTATTCCCGACCCCATGGCGGCCGAACGCATGGGTGTACCCGACGACGAGTTCGCGGGCGTCCAGGCGTTCGACGTAGACCTGATGCACATACCGTTCCGGCTCGGTCTGAGCCACCTCCAGGGTGAAGGGGATGACGAGCACCGCGGCGATGGGAAACCGGGCCAGGAGACGGAGTTTTTCCTCCAGGGGCGTCAAGAGCGACAGCAGCGGCCGGCGGCCGATGACGAGTTGCGGATGAGGTTCGAACGTGACGAGCAGGCACACACACCCGTGGTGGGCCGCGCGTGCGACAGCCTCGGTGATGATCGCATGATGGCCGAGATGAACCCCATCGAAGTTCCCGACGGTCACCACAGGCCGTCGAAACTGGCCGGTTGCCGCCTCAAGGCTGTCCAGCACTCTCATCCGTGCTCTGCATCCTCCACAGGCGGGGACGCGGGATGGGCGTCCTCGCCGTCGGACGGAGCCGGAGCACCGTCAACGGGTTGGATCGTCTTCATCACTTCCGCGATCCGGGCCGCGTGGATCAACGAGCGGTCGAACCGGAACGAGAATTCGGGGGTGTGCCGCAGCCGGACGCGCCGCCCGATCTGGCTCCGGATGAACCCGGTCGCGCGCTCCAGTCCCTGGAGGCTGCGCGTGCGTTCCGCGTCAGACCCGAACACGCTGACGAACACCCGCGCGTACCGCAGATCGTCCGTGACATCCACGGCGGTTACGGTCACGAACCCGATCCGCGGGTCTTTCATCTCGTTCCGAATGATATCACTGACCTCCTGCTTGAGGAGGTCGGCGACGCGCAGAGATCGCCGCGACATGGCCTGTTCCTCCCGTGACAGCGTGGTGTCATCGTCGCTCAATCGTATAGTCCAGGACTTCCACTCGACGGTCGAGGCGCACCAGGTTGAGCACCTGGGAGAGAGTCATCTCGATGAACTGCACATCGTTGGCGACGATCGCTACCCCGACCGACGCGCGTTGCCACAGATCGAGGTGATCGACCTCAGCCACGGACACGTTGAACCGGCTCCGAATCCGGTCTTTCAGCCCTTTGACGATCTGTCGCTTGCCCTTCAACGAGCCACTATCCGGGATGAACAACTCGATCCGACAGAGACCGACGGTCATAGAGAAAACCTGAAAGACGGGGTTCGGAGTACGGGGTACGGGAAAAAAACAGACAGTCAATCTCTAATTTTTGTTTCCCGAATCCCGTACCCCATACCCCTAATCCCGAGCTCCTTTGCGGTGACGGTCATCGCGGCTGCAATTGGCGCGCGACTTCCAGGGTTTCGTAGACCTCCAGGACGTCGTGTTCTTTAATATCGTTGAACCCCTCGATCGTAATCCCGCATTCGTACCCAGACGACACTTCCCGGACGTCGTCTTTGAAGCGACGGAGGGACGAGATGATGCCGTCGTACACGACCACGTTATTCCGGATGATCCGCACTGGAGCGTTCCGCCGGATCAGGCCGGATTGGACGTACGACCCGGCGACGACGCCGGCACGCGGCAGCCGGAAGACTTCCCGGATTTCCGCCACCCCGACGATCTGTTCTTTAACCTCTGGCTTGAGGAGGCCTTCGAGCGCGGCGGTGACATCGTTAATCACCCGGTAGATGATGTCGTACAGCCGGACATCCACCTTCTCCCGTGCGGCCAGCTCACGCACCCGGCCATCCGGGCGAACGTGGAACCCGATGATGATCGCGTTCGAGGCGGCCGCCAGGAGTACGTCCGATTCCGTAATCCCCCCGATGCCCTGATGGATGATCCGGATCTTGACCTCGTCCGTCCCAAGCCGCTGGAGCGCATCGCTCAACGCTTCGACAGAGCCGCCGACATCCGCCTTGATGATGAGCGGGAGTTCGCGGATCTGACCTTCTTTAATCTGGTGGTAGATATCTTCCAGAGTCAGTCGCTTCACCTGCCGGTAGTCATGCTCCCGGCGGAGTTGCTGGCGTTTCAGGCTGATCTCACGGGCGATCTGTTCGGACTCCACGACGAAGAACGTATCCCCGACCTGAGGCATCCCGCTGAACCCCGTGATCTGGGTCGGAGTCGAAGGGCCGGCGTGCTCGACCCGGCTTCCACGCTCGTTGAGGAGCGCACGCACCCGGCCGCTGTACAGCCCGGCCACGAACGGCTCCCCGACCCGGAGCAGACCCTGCTGAATGAGGACGGTCGCGATCGTGCCGCGTCCCCGGTCGAGCTCCGCCTCGATCACCACCCCCGTCGCACGGCGGGTGGGGTTGGCCTTCAGTTCCAGGACCTCCGCCTGGAGCAGGATCATCTCCAGCAAGCGGTCGACTCCCTGGCCGGTCTTGGCCGAGACTTCGGCGGAGAGCGTCTGGCCGCCCCATCCTTCCACCAGGACGCCGTGCTGGGCGAGTTGCTCGCGGAGGCGGTCGGGGCGAGCGGTGGGCAGGTCGATCTTGTTGAGGGCGACGATGATCGGCACTCCGGCCGCCCTGGCGTGGTCGATCGCTTCGATCGTCTGGGGCATCACCTGCTCATCCGCCGCGACGACGAGGACGACGATGTCGGTCACCTGCGCCCCGCGCGCCCGCATCGCCGTGAACGCCGCATGGCCGGGCGTATCGAGGAACGTGATCTTCCCCTGCGGGAGTGCTACCTCGTAGGCCCCGATGTGCTGCGTAATCCCCCCGGCTTCGCCAGCGATGACGTTGCTCCGCCGGATATAATCGAGGAGGGAGGTCTTCCCGTGGTCGACATGCCCCATGATCGTCACGACCGGCGGCCGGTGGATCAGGTCGGCGTCATCTTCCGCCTCATCCTCTTCGATCAGGTCAGCCCCGTACTCTTCCTGTTCCTCGACCTCGTACCCGAACTCGGACGCGACGGTCATGATCGTGTCCATGTCGAGCCGCTGGTTGATCGTGACCAGCAGTCCGAGCTGGAGACACTTCGCCACGACCTCGGAAGGGTTGACGCCCAAGTGTTCGGCCAGCTCGGCCGCTGAGATGAACTCGCTCACCCGGATGACATGCCCGTTCTCGCTCCCCTCTGTCTCCGTCTCGCGGACTCGCCGCTTTCGCCGCTTGATGCGGGCCCCCACGTCCATCTGGGCGAGCGTCCGCCGGACACTCGCCTCGATCTCCCGCCGGTCGATCTTTCGTTTTTTCTTCGAACGGCGGCGTTTGTCCCGCTCGACCGGGCCCGGAGAGGCGGGTTGCGCGGCCGGAGGTGGGGTGACGGTCGGCGCGGTGACGGTGGGCGCGGCCGGAGCGGTCACGACATGCCCTTTTCTCTTCCGCCGTTTGGACGGGCGTGGAGGAACAGCCGCCGGAGCAGGGGCTTGAGCCACGGCCGGCTTTTCGGCTAATTGTTTCTTCCGGGCGTAGTCCTCTCTCGCCGCGCTCTTCTCCGCCTCGAACTTGCGCTTGACATCCTCCGACATCTTGTCATCCATCACGCTCATGTGACTCTTCACTTCATGCCCTAAGTCACGGAGCATACGGACGAGCGCTTCGCTGGAGATGTTGTACTCGCGTGCCACCTCGTAGATGCGTTTCTTTGCCATTCTCTCTCGCCTCCCCCCTTACGACTGGGGCGTACTCACTCGGGGAGGATGCCTTCCTGCTTTCTCAAGCATTCCCGCTGCAAAGTGAGGGTTCAGGATCACAATCACCGCACGTGGAGGTCCCTGAAAACACCGGCCGTACTCGTCTTGCGTGCATCGTTCGAGGACCGGAACGCCGCGCGCCCGGGCGAGCCGCGTGAAGAATCGTTTGGTGCCCGCCGAGCTGTCCTCCGCGAGCAGCACCAACCGGGCTCGTCCCGCTCGGATGACGGCTTCTGAGGCGGTCGCCCCAGCCCGGACCTGTCGCGAGCGGATGGCGAGGCCAAGCAACCCCAGGAGGCCTCGCTCCTCGCGTTCCTCATCATGCCGCGACGGTGTTGTTTCAGGATGGCTCAACCTCAGACTGCTCCTTGATCATCCGGCGAATCTGCTGGATCGTCGAGGGGAAAAACATCCCACGAACCGTCCTCTGCGTCAGCAAACGGGCCAGACATGATTCCGACAGACAGACGTAGTGACCACGCCCTCCGAGCCGCCGTTCCGGGTCGATGCGCCAGCCGGCGTCCCCGCCCTCAGCCAGGCGCAGGAGCGACGCCTGAGGCTTCACCGACCGGCAGCCCAGACACCGCCGGAGGGGGATGTGACCGCGTATGCTCATCCCCGCTCAATCAGCCGTTTCCCCTTCGTCGGTGGCGGCGTCCGTCGCCGCGACCGTGGGGGCAGGCGCTTCCTCAGAGGCAGCTTCCTCTGCCGCCGGAGGCTCAGGACCGAACGTTTCCGCCATCAACATCTTTTCCAGGTCGGTGCGCTTGACCAGGTCGATGTTCCAGCCGGTCAGTTTCGCGGCCAGTCGGGCATTCTGTCCGGCCTTCCCGATCGCTAAGGAGAGTTGATCGTCCTCCACGACGACCCGCATCTTCTTCGCTTCGATGTTCAGGATAGAGACCTGAGAGACACGGGCCGGGCTCAGCGCTTTCGTGACGAAGGTCGACGGGTCGCTACTCCAGGGGACGATGTCGATCCGTTCGTTGTTGAGCTCGCGAACGACCGCCTGCACGCGGGAGCCCTTCATCCCGACGCACGCCCCCACCGCATCCACCCGGTCATCGTGCGAGAAGACGGCGATCTTCGACCGGTCGCCCGGCTCCCGCGCCACCGCCTTCAGTTCCACGATCCCTTCGTGAATCTCGGGCACCTCAAGCCGGAACAAGAGCTCCAAGAACTGCGGATGGGCACGGGACAGGATAATTTGAGGCCCCTTCGTCGTCTTCTGGACGTCGAGCACGTACGCCCGGATCGTCTCCCCCTGGCGGTATTTCTCCCGGCGGATCTGCTCCCGCCACGGCACGATCGCCTCCGTCCGGTCGAGCTTCACGATGATGTTCCCGCGATCCACTTGCTGGACCGTGCCCGTCACGATGTCCCCGATCCGGCTCTGGAACGTGTCGTAGATGTTCTCCCGCTCCGCCTCACGGACGCGCTGGACGACGATCTGCTTCACCGCCTGGATGGCGTTCCGCCCGAAGTCCTCGAACGCGAGCTTCTCCTCGACCTGTTCCCCGACGGCGGCGTTCGGGTTGATCCGGCGCGCATCGGGGAGCGCAATCTGGAGGCCCGGCTCCTCCACGGTCTCGACCACCGTCCGGGAGAGCACCAGGTCGATCTGCCCGGTCTTCTCGTCGATCTTCACGTCGAGGTTGTCTTCGGCTCCGAACCTCTTCCTGGCCGCCGCCAGCAGCCCTGTTTTCAGCGTCTCCCAGACGAGGGCTCTGTCGACGTTCTTCTCTCGAATAATCTGCCCTAACGCTTCCAGAATCTCATAATTCATGAGGGACGAACCTCCACACCCGCCGCCGGTCGATCAGGCCGCCTGTCATCTCCACTCGACTTCGCGACGCGCTCTGCTGATGAGGTCAAACGGGATGGAGCGCGGCTGGCCGTTGACGGCGAGGATGACCAGACCCGGCTCGCACCCCTCAACCCGTCCGGTATGGACGGTCGTGTTCTCGACGGGAACAGCGGTGATGATCTTGACCAGTTTCCCGACCACCCGCTCGAAGTCACGCCCCGTCTTCAGCGGACGATCCATCCCCGGTGAGCACACCTCCAGGGTATACCGGTGAGGGATGGGGTCCTCGATATCCAGGACGTCCGCCACCCGCTTATTGATCCTGACACAATCGTCGAGGGTGACCCCTGAGGGTTTGTCGATCAGAAACCGCAAGATCGCGGCGCCGCCTCCACTGACGTATTCGAGGTCGACCAGTTCCATCCCGGCGTCTGCGATCACCGGTTCCGTCAGGCCTCGAACGCGGACGAGCAGCGCCTCGTGTGCCTCCGCCACCTCGTCAGCCCTCTCTCTGTGCGCGCGACCTCAGAGGCCCCCGATGGCCTCCGGGTCTTGACCCTAAAAAAAAAGCGGGCACCACTCCGCCCACTTTCCATAACCAATTCAATATATGCGGGAAGGAAAGAAAACGCAAGAGAAAAGTTGCGACACAGGTGAATCCAGAGGGGCCGTGCCTCCAGTCAGGTTCATGTACAAAGAGGTACCTCTTTGTACATTTTGTGTTGCGTGCGCAAC
>JACQVL010000043.1 GCA_016209865.1 Candidatus Latescibacterota bacterium
AGGTTATACTGACCCCTGACCCCTGACCCCTGACCCCTTTCTCTTTCTCAGCACCTTCTCCAGCGTCCGGGCGACGTCATCGTACCGGGGCGGGAGGTCGATGGAGTGTTGCTGGTAGCGGGGAGTCACCTCGTCGAGCTGGCCTTCATGGTATCTGATCTTGAAATCGGTAAACTTCAGGCCGTTGGCGGTGGAGATGACGACGACCCGGTCGCCTTTCTGGATGTCCCCCCGTTCGACCAGCTTGAACAGCGCCGCTAAGGCGACCCCGGTGTGCGGGCAGTTGAACAGGCCGGTCAGGTCTCCCCGCGCGGCGGCGTTGGCGATCTCGTCCTCAGTCGCCTGCTCGACGATCCCGTTGAACGTCTGGAGCACCTTGATCGCCCGGTTGATGCTCACCGGGTTGCCGATCTGGATGGCACTGGCGATCGTCTTCTCCGCGTGGATCGGCTGGTACTCCTGAAACCCGGTCAGGTAGCTCCGGTAGAGGGGGTTGGCCTTGGCTGCCTGGGCGCAGACGATCCGGGGCAGCCGGTTAATGACGCCGAGTTCCTGCATCATCAAGAACCCCTTGCCCAGGGCGGTGACGTTCCCTAAGTTCCCGCCCGGGATGATGATCACGTCCGGGACTTCCCAGTCGAACTGCTGGATGATCTCCATCCCGACCGTCTTCTGCCCTTCGATCCGCAGGGAATTCATCGAATTGGCTAAATAGATATGTTCCTGGCGGCTGACCTGCTGGACGATCTCCATGCACCCGTCGAAATCCGTGTCGAGGGAGATCGTGATCGCCCCGTTGGCGATCGGCTGGAGGAGCTGGGCGGTCGAGACTTTGTTCTTCGGGAGGAAGACGATCGCCGGGATGCCGGCGTAGGCGCAGTACGCGGCTAAGGAGGCGGACGTATCCCCGGTCGACGCGCAGGCGATGCCTCGGATGTCCTGCCCTTCTTTGATCATCTGGTTGACCATCGAGACGAGGACGGTCATCCCTAAGTCTTTGAACGAGCCGGTGTGGTTATTGCCGCACTGTTTGACCCACAAATCATTGAGGCCGAGTTCTTTGCCCAGTCGTTCCGCCCAGAACAGGTTGCTTCCCCCTTCGTACATCGAGACGACGTTCTCGTTGGCGACGGCGGGGCAGACCCATTCTTTTTTCCCCCAGACGGCGCTCCCGTACGGGTACTCCGTCCGCTTGTACCGGTCGTCGAACAGCCGTATCCAGGCCGCGCCGCCCCGGTTTTTCAGCCGTTCGAGGTCGTGGACGACTTCGAGCAGTCCGCCGCACCGCCGGCACCGGTAGATGATCTCGTTGAGGTCGTACCGGTCGGGACATCCGTCGATACACTGGAACCAGGCTTTGTAGTCCATGGCACCACACTCCAGGGGTTAGGTTCCTTTCACCCGCTTCAATCGCCGTTCCCGCCGCTGTTGCGCGTCCCGTTCCCGCCGCTGCTCATCCGGCGTCTCGGGGATCACTCCGGGCACCGGGGTCGGTCGGCCGTGATCATCTAAGGCGACGAAGGTGAGGTAGGCGCTGCTGGTGTGCTGTTGCTCCCCGGTCAGGATGTCTTCGGAGAACACCTTGACCCCGATTTCCATCGAGGTGCGTCCGGCGAAATTGACGCTTGCCTTCAGGATGATGAGCTGGCCGACAGTAATCGGGTGATGGAAGTCGACCTCATCGATCGAGGCGGTGACGACCTGAC
Organism: Candidatus Latescibacterota bacterium; assembly: GCA_016209865.1. Lineage (GTDB taxonomy): Bacteria > JAAXHH01 > JAAXHH01 > JAAXHH01 > JACQVL01 > JACQVL01. The sequence goes on from JACQVL010000043.1 coordinate 1,707, forward strand.
GCCGGCTGTGGCGCTGCGCAGCGATCGCAGCGGTGATGTCGATCAGGTGCATCACGCGCCCCCCCAAGATGTTGCCCAAGGGGTTCGCGTCGTTCGGCAGGACGATCTCGGCGCGCTCGACTTGAGAGTCCCGGACGGGTCTTGGGGGAAGAGACGCCATCGGCGTACCCCATCACAACCGTGAGAGTAGGGGCGCAGGATTCTGCGCCCCTACAGCCGTGCCATTAACCTATTGTTATAGACGTTCAGAAAAAGAATTGGATTGCCGAGTCTTGAACCTCACCCCTACGCCCCCAGCCCCCTTCCCCTCTCCGCTTGCGGAGAGGGGAAGGG
>JACQVL010000048.1 GCA_016209865.1 Candidatus Latescibacterota bacterium
AAGATTCAGGGACACGGGGTGGTGCCGGGCACCCTCTGGTCCATCCGGCAGGAAGGCCTCCACGTGCAGGCGGGGGCGGGCATCAGCCTGGCGCGGTTAGCCTGGTTCTGCGCGTCCGTCGGCCTGAGCGGCGTAGAATTTGCCACGGGTATCCCCGGCGTGGTAGGCGGGTCGATCCGGGGCAACGCCGGCGCGCACGGGGCCTCCCTCGGCGACCGGGTGGAGACGGTCGAGGGAATGGAGACGGACGGGGGGACGCGCATCCTGTCAGCTCAGGAGGTCGGGTTCGGATACCGGCATACGCGACTGAGTCCTTCCGTCATCATCATCAGCGCGCGGTTTGCCTTGACTCCTGACGACCCACAGGCCATCCGGGAACGGATCCGCGAGTACACGGAGTACCGGAAGCGAACGCAGCCGTCTGCCGACCAGAGCGCCGGGTGTATGTTCAAGAATCCCTCCGGTGATTCGGCCGGGCGTTTGATCGATCTGGCGGGCTGCAAGGGCTTGCAGGTGGGGGACGCGGTCGTCTCCGACCGGCACGCGAACTTCATCATCAACCGGGGACAGGCCACGGCCGCCGATACGCTGCGTCTGATCGATCGCATTCGAGACCTCGTCCTTCAACGCACGGGGGTGGCGCTCGACCTGGAAGTCCGGGTTATCGGACAGGAGGCGTTCTGATGCGGGGCCGGGCAGGGCGATGGCGTCAAACCCTCCTGGGGCTGTTGCTGGGCCTGGTCAGCGTCGCGGCCGGTGCCGGACTCTGGCAGGCGGGGGTCTCGTTGTACGACTGGACGATGATAGCCCGTGAGTTCGCAGTGGCGGACGTGATTCTCGTCGGCAACCGGTTGGTGCAACGGGATGAGGTGCTCGCCATCATGGGACTGCCGAAAGGGATCAACATCTTCAGGGCGAACCTCCCCGAGGCGGCGCGGCAGCTCGAACGCGATCCCCGCGTCCAGGAGGCGTTCCTGCGGCGGCAGTTCCCCAACCGTCTCGTCGTGTCCCTGGTCGAGAAACGCCCGATCGCCATCATCAACCTCGACCGGTTGTACGGGATCGATGCGAACGCCGACCTGGTCCCGTTGCCCGTCTCGGCGCGATTGCCCAACCTGCCGATCATCACCGGGTTTGTGACGACCTCGGCCGGCCGGCTTCACACAGAACGAGTGGTCGACCTGACCCGGCGGGACCTCTCGGCCTCAGCCGCGGTGGCGGCGGACATCCGGGCGCACCAGGTGGCGGTCCAGACGCCGGCGGTCCGCCGCGCCCTCGACGTGGTCGAAGCCATCCGGGCGATCTCCCCCGGCCTCCTCGATGAGATCTCTGAGGTACATGTCGAGGCCCCGGACGACCCGATCCTGTTTACGGTCAAGAACGGGGTGGAGATCCGTCTCGGGGTTGGGCGGTATGGCGAGAAGCTGGCGCGACTGGCCACGACGTTCCAGCGGTTGAAACGGGACGGGATCACGACCGTCTCGATCGACCTGCGGTTTGATCGGTTAGCCATCATCCGGCCGCTCACCACGGAACGGCCGGCGGCCCGGCGATCGTAGCCACGCAGCCAGGAAAGAGGGCGGACAGGTGCCAGAGGACATCATCGCGGGGCTGGACATCGGAACGACGAAGATCGCGGCGCTTATCGGTGAGCGAGAGGACAGCGACCTGAAGATCCTGGGGGTGGGGACGCATCCGTCCGAAGGGCTGCGGCGCGGCGTGGTCGTCGACATCGAGAAGACGGTCGAATCGATCAAGCGGGCGGTAGAGGATGCGGAGCGGATGGCTGGCATCGAGATCGACGCGGTCTACGTCGGGATCGCCGGGGATCACATCCACAGCGTGAACAGCCGCGGAGTGATCGCCGTCGCACGGGGAGACCGAGGGATCACCCAGAAAGACATCGATCGGGCGCTCGACGCCGCAAAGGCGCTACAAATCCCGATGGACCGCCAGCTCATCCATGTCCTTCCTCAGGAGTTTATCGTCGACGACCAGCGGGGGATTCGCAACCCGAGCGGGCTGTTCGGGGTGCGCCTGGAGGTGCTCGTCCACATCGTCACCGGGGCGATCACGTCCGCGCAGAACCTCTATAAGTGTATCCGGAGGGCTGGACTGGAAGTGAAGGACCTGGTGTTGGAGCCATTAGCGTCGAGCTATGCGGTCCTCTCGAAGGATGAGAAGGAGCTGGGGGTGGCCCTCCTCGACATGGGCGGGGGGACGACGGACCTGGCGGTCTTTTACGAAGGGAGTATCCGGCACACGGCGGTCATCGGGCTTGGCGGGCGGAACATCACGAACGACATCGCCATCGGGCTGCGCACCCCGCTCGACCAGGCGGAAGCGATCAAACGAAAGCACTGCGTGGCCCTGTCCTCGTTGATCAAAGAAGACGAACTGATCGACGTCCCGGGCGTCGGCGGCCGGCCGTCGCGCCGCGTCTCGAAGGAGCAGTTGGGGGCGATCGTCGAGCCCCGGATGGAGGAGACGTTCACGTTCGCCCGCCGGGAGATCAAGAAGAGCGGGTACGACGACCTGTTGGGGACGGGTGTGGTCATCACGGGCGGGGGGGCGCTCATGCCGGGGACGGTCGAGCTGGCCGAGCACGTCTTCGGGATGCCCGTGAAGTTAGGGGTTCCTCAAGGGTTCGGCGGGATCGTTGACCCCGCCAAGAGCCCGATGCATGCGACGGGGATCGGTCTCATCCTGTATGCCATCCACAACCCGGAGAAGAAAGAATGGCTGAACGGCTCGGAGACGGGCGTGTTCGACCGCATCATGGATCGGATGCGGAAGTGGTTCGATGACATTGCTTGAGTGAGGTTCAGGATTCAAGATTCGAGTCTGTCTTTTCCTGAATTCTTCTTTTCATTTCATTCACCAGCCACATTGCCTCAGGAGGGAGCGCGCATGCCAACATTCGAATTCGACAAGGATCCCAGCCTCTACGCACGCATGAAAGTCGTCGGAGTCGGTGGCGCGGGCGGGAATGCGGTCAATCGCATGATTGCCGCTGAGGTCCCCGGGGTCGAATTCATCGTGGCCAACACGGACGCCCAGGCGTTATCCGTCTCGAACGCCCGGTGCAAGATTCAGTTGGGCCGGGAGATGACCCGTGGCCTTGGGGCTGGCGCGGACCCGGAGGTGGGGCGGAAGGCGGCGGACGAGAGTCGCAACGACATCGCCGAGCATCTGGTCGACGCGAACATGGTGTTCATCACCGCCGGCATGGGCGGGGGCACGGGGACGGGCGCGGCGCCGATCGTCGCCCAGGTCGCCAAGGAGCAGGGCATCCTCACCGTGGGCGTCGTCACCCGGCCGTTCGCGTTCGAGGGGCGGAAACGAATGATGAACGCCGATCGAGGGATCGCCTACTTGAAAGAACAGGTCGATACCCTGATCGTCATCCCCAACCAGAAGCTGAAGGAGGCGGTGAGCAAGAGTACGTCGTTTGCGGAAGCGTTCCGGGTGGCCGATGATGTCCTCTTGCGGGCGACCCGGGGGATCTCCGATCTGGTCACAGTTCCCGGCCTGATCAACCTCGATTTCGCGGACGTCCGGACGGTCATGAAAGAGCGCGGGGATGCGCTGATGGGCACCGGGGAAGCGACCGGGGAGAACCGGGCCCGCGAGGCGGCAGAACGGGCGATCGCCAGCCCGTTGCTCGAAGATGTGTCGATCTCCGGCGCGCAGGGCGTGCTCGTCAACATCACGGGCGGCCCTGACCTCACGCTGTACGAAGTCGATGAAGCGGCGTCGATGATCCATGAATCGGCGGGCGATGATGCGAACATCATCTTAGGGGCGGTCATCGACGAGAAGCTCCAAGGCGTCGTCCGGGTGACGGTCATCGCCACCGGGCTGAACAACAACACGGCCAATGAACGCGACGGCGTGGCGGCCGCGAAGAGTCACATCCTGAAATTCCGGGCGGACCGGCCGAACGAGTTAGAAGCCCCTGCCTTCAAGCGGCTGATGCGGGTGCACGAGCAGGACCCCGACGTGCTCGAAGAGGGACAGGTGATGAGCCAGGACGAGCTGGAAGTGCCCACGTACATGCGCCGGAGACGGAGCATCGGGTCGTAGTGGAACTTCTTGACATCCGTGTGCGTTTGTAGTAACGTTCAGGGGAGGAGAGCCGGGGTTCGAGTGTCTCATGGCTGAGGGCTGTGATGGAGCAGGTGACGTTGTTCGCGGCGTTCCTGGGGGGAATCCTCTCGTTCGTCTCCCCATGTGTCTTGCCCCTGGTCCCCGCGTATATCTCGTTCATCTCCGGCGTCTCGATCGAACAGATCATAGACCGGGAAGAGCATGCCAGGCATCTGAAAGCCGTCCTCATCAGTTCGGCCTGTTTCATCATCGGGTTTTCAGCGGTGTTCGTCGCCCTGGGGGCGACGGCTACGATCCTCGGCCGGGTGCTCCTTGCGCGGCTGGACGTGCTGGCGAAGATCGCCGGCGCGGTGATCATCGTGTTCGGAGTCCATACGACCGGCCTGATCCAGATTCCGTGGTTGAACCGGGAGAAGCGTCTTCAGTCGAGGGACACTCCGGCCGGGGCGCTGGGGTCGTTCGTCGTCGGCCTGGCGTTTGCCTTCGGGTGGACGCCCTGTATCGGTCCAATCCTTGCCGCCATCTTAGTGATGGCGGGCGCCCAGGAGTCGGTCGGACAAGGCATCCTGCTGCTCTCTATCTACTCACTCGGACTCGGCGTGCCGTTCCTCCTGACCGGGTTGGCCACCAATACCTTTCTGGGCATGTTCAGCCGCATCAAACGGTATTTTAAGGCGGTGGAGTTGATCAGTGGTCTGTTTTTAATCGTGGTAGGACTTTTAATATTTTTTA
>JACQVL010000046.1 GCA_016209865.1 Candidatus Latescibacterota bacterium
ACGAACCCCAACTGGACATCCTGGAAGAGGTTCGTGTATGCGACCGTGGCCTGAGCCGTATCCAATCGAGCGAGTCCGGCCGGGTTCCAGGAGAGGGCGCTCACATCCCGTTCGATCGCCGAGCAGGCCCCTCCCATACCGGCCTGGCGAGCGCCAGGAGTGATCTTCACGAAGGCAAACGCGGCAGTTCCCGCCCGATCGCTCGCGTCCGCCGGGACGGCCAATCCGGGCACCAGCAAGAGGAGAAAGGCGGAGAAAGACAGTGACGAGTGACGAGTGACGAGTGACGAGAACACAGGGTGACGGTGCATGAGTGTCATTCCCGCGCAACGTGAGGAACATCATCGCAAGGAACCGTTGACATTTTTATCGTCTTGACATATTTTATAACGTACATCCGAGCAGAACAACGGCAGAGACACGAGTTCGAGGAATGTCGCAGATGGCCATCGTCAGTCAACCCCAGACCGCCGCACGGCCGGAGCCGCGTGTGAGACAGGACGAGCCGCGCGACCTGAAAGGGATGCTGCTGTCCGGCCTCGAGCAATTCGTCCTCGACCTCGGCGAACCGAGGTTCCGGGCGGCGCAGATCGCCTCCTGGGTGTTCGAGAAGGGGGCGGCCTCGTTCGAAGAGATGACGAACCTGCCGAAACTCCTCCGCGCCCGACTCCATGACATCGCCCGGATCACCACCCTCCGTGTCGTTCAGCAGTCGCATTCGCGCCACAGTCCGACATCAAAGTACCTGCTGGGCCTCGACGATGGTCAGACCGTCGAGACCGTGCTCATCGGCGGCGTCCAGCGGAATACCCTGTGCATCTCCACCCAGGTCGGGTGTGCGCTCGCCTGTCGATTCTGCGCGAGCGGCCTGGCCGGACTATCCCGCAACATGACCGCCGGGGAGATCGTCGATCAGGTCATCCAGGTGCAGCGGCGGGTCGGCGACGACCGGACGATCAACAACGTCGTCTTGATGGGGATGGGCGAACCATTAGCGAATTACGACGCCGTCCTGCGAGCGGTCCGGATCATCAACGCGCCCTGGGGACTGGGCATCGGCGCCCGGAAGATCACGATCTCGACCAGCGGCCTCGTCCCGAACATCCTGCGTTTAGCGACCGAGGGCCTGCAGGTGGAGTTGTCCGTGTCCCTCCACGCGGCGGACGATGACACCCGGTCGTTCCTGATGCCCATCAACCGGCGGTACCCGCTGCGGTCGCTGCTCGACGCCTGCACGCGGTACGTCGAAACGACCAACCGGCTGATCACGTTCGAGTACATCCTGCTTAAGGACGTGAACGACGGGCTGGACGATGCCGGACGCCTGATCGCGCTCCTGAGAGACCTGTTGTGCAAGGTCAACCTGATTCCGTACAACCCGGTCGACGGCCTTCCGTTCGAGACTCCGGACGAGGGACGTCAGGCGGCTTTTCTCAGAGTACTCCAGGCGGGCAGGATCACCACGACCATCCGGCGGGAGCGCGGGCGGGACATCGACGCGGCATGCGGGCAGTTACGGCTCAAAGAGAGTGGTCAGCGGTCGGTGGTCGGTGGTCGGTAAAGACAGCCGACAAGGGATAGAAGCCACGAGAGCGGAGCGTGACAGGATGGGCATCATGGCCCGGATCAACACGAGGCGAGCACGCATGATGTATCGTCTACACCGGTTCACAGCCCGGCTCCCGAGATGGCTCTGGCCGTTCGGGCCTCGCCGATGGCCGGGATACCCTCAGGTGTACCAGGGGGCTGGGGAGCCAGACTTCCAACCCGGCCAGGGGATCTGGGTACGGACGCTGGACGCGGAGCTCGCTCAGTTAGCCTGGCTCGACATGCTCAAGAAGTCAGAGCTGGAGCCGGGCAGCATCGTGCAAGTCCAGACCACCTACTCGATCTACGAGCTGCTCATCTTAGATAAGGATGAGGTGCTCGTCTCCGGCGGCTGGTTCGACAAACACAACCTCTCTCCGTACCGGGCCCGCATCAATGGCTGCACCTGGGGCGGCAGCGCGATCAAGCACGACATCATCGCCGGGGCGATGATGCACATCGAGTTCAGCATCGGCGGCCGGGATATCCTCACGACCAGCCCCATCCGGGGCTGGATCGTTTACGGTAAGTCGAACCCCCGTGAAGCCCTGCCCCTGTGAGTCCTGCGTCTTTTCGCCCATTCAATTCCCATCACGATCCCCATCCCTACTGCCGCCCCGACCGCATTCCGGAGGACATCTCCGATGTTCGCGTTCCGGAGCGGGACGAAGAGTTGATGGGCTTCATCCGAAATCCCGTACATCGTCGCGATGACCGCGCTCTTCACGGCATGGCCGGCTGAGGCTGCGTCCGCGCCCTTCCTGAAGGATCGGATGAGGAGCACGGTCAGCAGACCGTACTCAACGACGTGCACCACATCCTTGATGCGCTGAACCTGAACGGGCTCGTCGACCCCGGAGGCGGTCCGGGTCATCGTGTCCGCTTCTTGCCCCGGAATCGACGAACCGCAGAAGATCAGCGCCATCCAGAGAAGGGGCGGGCCCCAGCAGGACAGCCAGGTTGTGAGTCGGACAGGCATGTTCCGTTGCGGCGGGTCGTGTCAGGACAGGAGAATCTCCACCGTCTCGAAACACGTCCGATCGGTCTTGCACTCATCCGGGTTGACGGGGGTATCGTCCGGCCCGACGACGGACATCGTGCGCAGGCACCAGTAATGGGCGGACGGACTCGCCTCCATCAGGGTCGTCTCCGACCGGAGCGCCGGGATGTAGAACGCTTTCGTCCGGAGGTACTGGCAGGCTGGTTGTGGCATGGTTCATTCCTCCTCATTACCCTAACGCCATCACCGCCCGCCGGACGAGCACCTTGGCGATGGTCACCTTGTACGCGTTATCCCGCATCGGCTTCGCCCCTTCGAGCGCCGCCTCCGCCGCGCTGTTGGCCACGGCTTCAGAAATCCTTTTCCCTCTCAAGAACGTCTCCGCATCCGGAACTCGCCACGGGATGGGCGCCACGCCGCCTAACACAATCCGGGCCTCCTGGCAGACGCCGTTGGCGACGGTGATCATGGCGGCGACGCTGACGAGAGCGAAGTCGATCGACTGCCGCTCCCGCACCTTGAGGTACAGGCTCTTCGCGTTGGGCGTCGGGTTGGGGAGGATGATCTCGGTGATGATCTCGTTCGGCTTGAGGATGTTCTCCCGG
>JACQVL010000047.1 GCA_016209865.1 Candidatus Latescibacterota bacterium
CTCGGGGACCGCGCCGAATTCGGCGCTGACCGCGTTCCGGATGTCGAGGATCGTCCGCATTCCGTCACAGAACATCTTACATTCCGCCGCTTTGAACCCCCTGAGCTTTGCCGGTGGGGCGTTCAACCCCATCGCCTTCCGCATCCGCTGGACGACGGAGAGGGACGTATCGAGGGCGACGGGGACGAGCGTCGGGATGAGTTGGCTCGCCTCGACGTCGACTGGTGTCGGAGCTGGTTCTTTCGTGGAGAGGCGATACCGTCTGGCCAGCCGCTGGAAGTGGTTCGCCAACCGGTCCTGATCGTACGATTCTCGCTTCATCAATTCGGCGGTAATCGTTTTGACCTGTACCCCCACCTCCTTCTCATACTCCACGTAAACGGCCAGCGAGTTCAGGCTGCGGAGCTCCCGCTGATAGGCTTCGTGGATGAACGCCCTGGCATCCCGGTACCTCCAGGCCAGGCTGTCCGGAGAGGTGGTGCTCATCAGTTCGACCTGCTGCGTCATCTCGTCGTCGATCCGCTGGCTGGCCATCCCGGCGAACCGTGTCGCCAGCCGGGGCACGTCGCTCGGGTACACGCCCGCCATGCACAGGGCGGACGCGGCGATGAGGAACGCGCCCCGCTTGAGCTGGGTCGCGTCGAGGAGGGCCGGCCGGTCCTCGCTCGTATGGTAGGCGATGTCCGGCCAGTTGTTGAATAGCACCGCCGGAATCCGGAAGGTCAGTCCGTTGAACACGGCGTGATCGGATGAGCCGTAGTACTTCTCGATGTTGTAATAGAACGGGTCGCGCGATCCCGTCGGGTCGAGGATGGGGTTCATGTACGAATACGCGATCCCGCGGTTGTGGACTTTTTCCCGGTTGGTGTCTCCGACGTACTCGAAGAACGTCTGCGTGATGTCGTCGACGAAGCTGGCCATCGAGGACGGGTTCCGATAGAGGTGGAGGGAGTTCCGGCTGGCCGTCATCCGTGAGCCGATCATATCGACGGCGATCGCGGCGATCATCCGCTTCCGCTCCTCCGGGTAGCGGTCGAGGACGGCGAACGTCCCGGAAATCTCCGGGACCCAGAGGAAGCGGATCGTCCGCCGCGGCCGCGGGATGCTCCCGTCGTCGATCAACGTGATCAGCGTCCGTCCCGCCTCCAGGATGGCCGCACAGCCGCTCATGTCGTCGTTCGCCCCCTGCTTAGCGATGCCTTCGAACAGGTGGCCGACCAGGACGATCTCCTGATCGGTCGACCCATCCCCCGGGATGGCGGCCGTCACCATCTCCATATCGGCGGGGTAGGTCGTCGTCTTGACGAGCGCCCGGAGTCGCACCGGCCTGCGGGCTTCGAGCAGCGCCAACAGCTCCATCCCCATCCGGTGAGACAGGTTGAACCCAAACGTCTCGCGGTACGGGTAGTGGGTCGTGTCGACGCTGGCAGGGCCCCCGCCGAGCCCCTGCCAGGCGATCTGATCCGTCTGGTCGAGGGGACGGCCGACCGGGTTCTTGAACGAGAGCACCCCGGCCGCCCCGAACGTCCGGACGGCGAGCTTGTGGGCGTCGGCGATAGAACCCGACACCAGCACCAGCTTGCCCATGACGTCCAGTCCCCGATAATCGGAGGAGTCCGTCCCCGCTCGGGCGTAGACCAGGTCGGCCGTCACATCCGCGTTCCAGCTTCCCGTCGCCACGCAGGCGGGCACGTCCCGGTAACTGACGATCACCCGTCGTGCCGGGCTGACCAGCCAGAGTTCCCCGGCCTCCGCGTCCCAGGTGTACGCGTCGAGCGGAAATTTTTCGATGTGCACGTCGCTGAACCTGTACTGTTTCGCCATCCGGACGATGTACTGCGACTCGTGGTACTCCCCGTCGTATTCCTCCTTCAGCCGGTCGTGATCGTACCCGCCGAGTTCGATCGTGTGGTTCATCGCCAGCGCCCCGGAGACCTCCTGGATGAGCCGGTTGAGGAGCGATTCAGGGAGGAGCGGGATGGGGTTGGGCTGTTCCTGGGCGGGACTGGCGACGGGCCAGGTGAGGAGGCAGAGTGTGGTGAAGAGGAGAAGACGCGATGCCATGAAACGGACCTCTCGCAGGCAAGCGTGGAGGGAGAAGACAGCAGGGGAGCAGAGGGGCAAGGGGGCAGAGGAGATAGAGCTTTTTCCCCTCTGTTCCTCTGCTCCCCCGCCCATCTGCGCTTTTACTTAAGCGGTCGCGGCCGGTGGACGAACTGGAGGGGGACGCCTTCAGGGTCGCGGAAGAACAGCAAGCTATTCTCCCCCATCTTCGACGGCGGGCCTTCGCACTCGACCCCTTTCGCCTGCAGTGCCCGGTACGCCGTGTCCATGTCATCGACGTCGAACGCGATGTGGACGTGGGCGACGCTCGTCTTCCCGTGGTCTGCCGGGTTGTCCTTGGGCATGGGGATGATCTCGATCAGGCCGGTCCCCGCCGGGTCCTTGACGAAGTAGTAGTTCACTCCGTACGTCGGGTTGAGGCCCTGGAACGCGACCTGGAAGCCGAGGACGTCACAGTACCATTTCGCTGCGGCGTCGGTGTCCCGGTAGGCGATGGCGACATGTTCGAGAGAGCGAACGTTGAACATGAGAGGCTCCTTGAGTGAATGGTAAATAATTAATCCGTCGAGGCCGAGTACAGATAGCGCAACTGCGCCACGCCCGTCTCCAGCGTGACATCGTAGACGCCGACGCCGATGAGGACTCGTTGTCCGACGTCGAGCGTCACGGTCGGCGGTGCGCCGGTTTCTGTCGGTTCGATGATGAACCGGTCGATCTGGCCGCACAGAAGACGTGGCGGCGCGTTCGGGTCTTGCTTCACGACGTAGCTCCGGCCGTTGATCGAGACGACCTGATCGAGCGCGAGGTGGAGACGTTCTGGCATAGTGCATATCCTGTTTTTGCTTGTCACTCGTCACTCGTCACTGGTCACTCGTCACTGCTCTTCCCCCACCTGCACGAGCCGGAGGATGCCGTCCCAGGCGTCTGCCAGGGTGACCCGGACGGCGATCTCCTTGCCGGGTTCGGCCTGGGTCGTCAGCCGCATCGAGACCCGCACCCGGTAGTCGAGCAGTTCGACGAGGACATCCCGATCCCGGATTTCGAGGACGACCGCCCGCAGGACCTGGCCGGGGGACTGGCCGAGGTACTTCAGCAGCCAGTACCATTCCCGCCGCGCCTCGATGCGTCCCAATTCTTTCCCCCGCTCCTCGGCACGCGACAGGAGGTCGGCCAGGTGATCCCGGCTGTAGCAGGGCTGGCCGGACCGCAGGTAGGCGGTCAGTTGCCGTTGGAGGACGAGGTCGATGTACCGGCGAATCGGGGAGGTGACCTGACAGTACGCGTCGACACCGAGCATCGCGTGGGGCTTGGGGTCGAGGTTGAGGTCGGACGGCCGGAGCTGGCGGAGGATCAGGTACCGCCTGACCGCCTCATGGGCGTCGTCGTCCAGCCCCTTGAGCTCGACGCGCTCCTGGGTTCGATAGATCGAGGGGAGACGATGTTCAGCGCAGAACCGGGCGGCCATGACGTTCGTCAGGATCATCAACTCGGACACGATCCGGTCCGCGCGGGAGTGTCCCTCCCGTCTTGCGATCGTCATGCGTTTCTGCTCATCCACGATCACCCGACATTCCATCCGGTCGAGTTCGATCGCCCCGTCCTCGATCCGTCTGGCCCGGTAGACCTCGGCGGCGGCGTTCATCGTCCGCAACATCCCGGCGAAGGGATGGGCCGGGTCGTCGAGGAGGCGATCAACCTCCTCGTACGATAGCTTCGCCTGGTTGCTCAGGATCGATGGGACGATCCGGGTGCTGAGGAAGGTGAACGTCCGGTCGACCTCGTAGAAGAAGCTCACCGCAAGGCGGCGCGTTCCCTGGAGGAGGCTGCAACGCTCTTCGGAGAGGTCGGGCGGGAGCATCGGGACCTTCTGGTCGGGGAGATAGAGAGAGGACATCCGTTGCCGGGCTGTCCGGTCGAGTGGGGAGTCTTTTGGGATGACGGCGGAGACGTCGGCGATATGCACCCCGATCCGGTAACCATCCGGGGTCTCTTCTATGGAGAGGGCGTCGTCCACGTCCATCGTGTCCTCGTCATCGATCGACAGGACGGGCACACCGGTCAGGTCTTCCCGGCCGTCCTCGTCCGGGTGAGCCGTTGCGGCCTGCTGGATCGCCTCGTCGTCGAATTCGACGGGCACGTTGTACCGGATCAGGTCGAGGGGTTCGTCCTCATCCCACATCCCCTTCCGGGCGATCAGTTCAAACGCGTACCGCTGAAGGTCGCCGCCCGAACTCTCCTTGACCCGGGCGAGCAGGTCTTTGGCGACCCCACTCTGGTCGTAGGCATCCCCGTGGATGGCGTACTGTTGGAGGCGGTCGACCCAGTGCCGTTGCCGGGTGGTGAACGCCGCCGGGATGCCGGGATCATCTCCCCGTGCCCAGGCGATGAACGCTTCGCTCTCCTCCTGGTTGGACTGCTGGCGCTCGATGCGGGTCAGGTTGGCCTCGACCTGTTCCTCGGAGAGGGGCACGTACAGGGCGTCGTGTTCCGCAAAATACGGGCATCCGCGCGCCAGGGCCAGGAGGGTGGCGCCGTAGTGTTCCGGGGTCATGCCGCTGCTCCAGGACAACTCGGCGATGTCCCGGAATCCGTACCCGACCTGGTCGTCTTTGAGCAACTCCCAGGTCTCGCGCAGGTCGAGCGACTCCGCTCCGGCTTCCACGGCGAGCCTGAACCGTTCGAGCGTCTCCTTATCCTCCGCGACGAGACCGGTCGCGTAGAGCACCCGGTCGATGGGCACTTCGAACACGCGATTCCGGCCGATGGCCGCCTTGACTCGTCCGGCGGTGCTGCTCTGGCACCGCCCGATGAGGAGGTCGCCCCGGTAGCGAAAGAGGAGAAGCTCACCTGGCCGCATGGATACTCCTGGTCACTGCTGTACTAACCGTTCGATCAACCGCTTCCCCGCGATGATGTCCCGTTTCTGTTGTTCCCCGGAGACCTCCCGCTCGATCGTCAGTGGGCCGGTGTACCCGATCGCCTTCAGCGTTTGGACGAACCGCTCCATCCCGACGTCCCCCTGGCCGAGCGGATACTCCCGGCCGAGCTGGTCCTGGCCGGTCGGCCACTTGCCGTCCTTGACGTGGACGCTGGCGACATGGTCTTTAAGGAGCTGGAGGGCTTCGATCGGCTCGCCCGCCCCGTACATGATCATGTTCGCCGGGTCGAAGTTGACCTTCACGTTCTCCCGGCCCACGTCGGCGATGAACCGGAGCAGGGTGGGAGCGGTCTCCTGGCCGGTCTCCAGGCAGAAGAGCTGTCCGTTTCCCTTGCAGTAATCGGCGATCTGGCGGACAGTCTCGACGATCTCCCCGTACAGGGGATCGGACGGGTCTTCCGGGACGAACCCGATGTGGGAGGCGACGCGGTCGACGCCCAGCGCCCGGGCAAAGTCGGCGATCTGCCGCGTCTTGGCGACACGCGCCGCCCGGGTCTCGCGTGGGACGTACCCCACCGTCCGGCGCACCGTCGGGATGTCGGCGTAACTTTCCTCCGGGAACCCGACAAAGACCGTGGTGACGGTCAACCCGCTCTCCTGGATGGCCCGTTTGAGAGTCTCAGAACCCGACCCGGAGAGGTACTGGTCCGGCGGGCAGCCGAGTTGCACGTTATCCACACCCACCTCTGTCGCTTTCCGCAGACTCTCGCGGGGATCGTCCCCCACCCCCAACATCAACCCCACAGCCATGGGTTTCATCGCGGCCTCCTTCCCCTCACTATCCCCCGCCCCCTTTCTCTCCCACAGAGGGAGAGAAAGGAGGAGTCCTCAGGGGGCACGGTTGTCTCCCCTCTCCCCGACGTGGGAGAGGGGCCGGGGGTGAGGGGTACGTATGCACCGTTGCATAGTCTAACGACACTTCCCTCAAAGGTCAAGGGATTTCACTCTTCACTTTTCACTCGTCACTCCCTCGAAAACCCTGTTGACTTACCGTCTCCGATGTGGTATCATCGGACGAGCGGCGCGAGCGGGCGCGTCGTTCCACCCAGAAGGAGGGCGTGATGATCTTCGAACAGATCGCAACGGGCGGGGACCGGAATTTCGGGTACCTGATCGGGTCTGAGCAGGACCACGTCGCGGCGGTGATCGACCCGTCGTACACCCCGGACGTCTTCATCGAACGGGCGCAGGCCTCTGGACTGAAGATCGTCTACATCATCTGTACCCACTCGCACGGGGATCACGTCAACGGCAACGATGTCGTCCAAGAGAAGACGGGGGCGCAGGTGGTGATGTATAAAGATGCGGCCTACCTGTTCGACATCGGAATGGACGACGGCGATACCCTGCAACTCGGCGTCCTCACCCTCCGGTTCATCCACACGCCCGGCCATATCGCGGACGGGATGTGCATCCTCGTCGAGAACAAGCTCATCACGGGGGACACGTTGTTCGTCGGAAAAGTCGGGGGAACGGACTTCGGCCAGGGAGCGCGGGAGCAGTACGACAGCCTCCACCGCCTGATGCAGCTCGACGAGGGGATCGAGGTCTATCCCGGCCACGATGTCGGGGCGATGCCTCATTCGACGATCGGCGACGAGAAACGCCACAACCCGTTCCTCCTCCAGCCGTCGTTCGAAGCGTTCGTCGACCTCAAGCGGAACTGGGCGGAGTATAAGAAGCAGCACGGGATTCCTTGATCATCCCCTCCGCCACTTTCCGAATCGCTCCGGCCATGTCGTCGATGTCGGCGGGGGTGTACTGTTCGTTGAACCCCAGGATGACGAGCTGGCTCAAGATGTCCTGTGTGACCGGACACATCGCGTCCGTGTACTCGACCGGCCGGTCGGTGTACGGGCTGTCGAACGGGAACCGGGAGGTGCCGTACGTGCGCTTCTCGGCGAGCGCACCCGCGCACAGGAAGATCGGTTTGCCGATGTAGCCCGCGCTCGCGCTCACCCCTTCCGCCGAGAGAGCTCGGGCAAACCGTTCCGCCGGGGTCATCGTCACCCGGAGCGGGTAGAGCCAGTATGAATGTCTCCCGCCCGGCGTCACCGGCGCCGGGATGAGGCCGTCGATCCCCCGGATCTGAGCGGTCAGCCGGTCGCCTGACGCGTTCCGGCGGCCGACGACATCCTGGACCTTTTCCAGTTGCGCCAGGCCGACCGCCCCGTGGAGTTCGGTCATCCGGTAGTTGGGGGCGAGAAACCGGTACGCCCGTGGCCCAGAGCCGGGCTGCTGCCGGTTGAATCCCTTGTCCGCGAATAACCGCATGCGTTCCGCGTACGCGTCGTCGTTCGTGATCGTCATCCCCCCGTCCCCGGTCGTCATGTGTTTCGACTGCTGGAAGCTGAAGCAGCCGATCTCCCCGATCGTGCCCAGGAGCCGTCCGTTGTACTCCGTGACATGCGCCTGACTGCAGTCCTCGATCAGGGGAATCCGGTGCCGCCGCGCGATGTCGACCAGCGCGTCCATGTCGCATGGGTTGCCGAACAGATGGATGGCGATGATGGCTTTCGTCCTGGGAGTGATCTGCCGTTCGACGTCCGCCGGGTCGATCGTGTACGTGCGCGGGTCGCTGTCCGCGAAGATCGGGATGGCGTTCTGGTAGAGGATGGGGATGATCGTCCCCAGGTCGGTGATCGGGGCGGTGATGATCTCGTCGCCAGGGTTCGGGTCGATCGCCCCGACCGCTAAGTGCAGCGCCGCCGTCCCGGATGTCGATCCGACCGCATGATGAGCCCCGTAGAGCGCGGCGAACCGTTTCTCGAACTCAAGAACCATCGTCCCGCCCCAGCGGAACAGGTTCTGCGACCGGAGGGCCTGGGTGACCAGCTCGATATCCCGGTCGCCGTATGGGGTTCGCGGGGGAAACGGGCGGAGCGTCGTATCCCGGTAGGGCGGGCCTCCGTCGATGGCGAGTGCAGGCATGGTGGATGGTCTCCGTGCAAAACAGGGAGTGACCAGTGACGAGTGACGAGTAAAACCAACTTAATGATGGATAGTCGCTTTCACGGGAATGAAGCGAGAAAAGATGTGTGCTTGGGCACGTTTCCGGCAGAACAATTGTTCTATCCAGTGACGTGCGCACGACGATTGTTTCGACCATCAACATTCACAAGGAACCCTCTATGACCGCCTCATCCCTGATCTGGATTGCGTTGCTCGACCTCTGTCTCTTCTGGGTACTGCTCCACTACTTCTCCGTCAGACGGCGTCTGCTGGCGCTCTCTCAATCGGACAACGGGCCGGAGGCCGACGCCCAGCCCCGGTTCCGCTGGAAGCCGGGGGCGATGATCATCGCCATGTTGTGCGCAGTGGCCATCAACGTGGCCGTCGTCCAGTCGTCCCTGACGGCTGACTCCCGGACCGGACCAGCCCGACGGGCGTCCGCTCCGGGCCTGGCCGATGTCTCTCGGTTCGTCCGGTTCGTGCCGTATTCGAACACCTCCCCAGATTCAGTCATCCTGTCCATCGGCGAGTTCCGCCTGTCGAACGCCCTGTACGTGGGCAACGACCAGGTCCTGTCGATCGACGACAGCGGCAGGCCCCCCACCTTCGTCCTGTTCCCGTCCGAATGGCTCAAATCACCCGATATCCCGGACCGGGCCGACCAACTCGTCTTCCAGATCACCTACACCAGCAAAACCTCGAAGAGACGCCGGGTCGACGCGATCCTCTCGTCCAGCGCGCAGCAAGGCCAACCCGCGTTCAGGCGCGCTGTCCCCTCGCTCACCGACTCCGTCCGGACACCAGTCGCCACAGACTCTGCTCGAGTCGAACCGGCGGACCAGGGACAATACCCGGATTAAATCATCCTGGCACCGCCACGACGCGCCCTTCGGCGGACGACCGGTACGCCGCCAGGGCGATCGCCACCCCGGCCTGGCCGTCCTGGCCGGTGACGGCCAGGGGCTTCCGGCCGAGGACGGCGTCGATGAAGTCCTGTACCCCGCGTGTATACGCCTCCATCCGGACGTCCGAGATGGCGCCGTTCGGCGCCGCCCAGTTGATCGGGGCCTGCTCGTACAGCGTCTCCCACCGGCCGTCGTGGCCGACCTGGAGCTTCCCGTAGGCGTCCGCATCGATCAGGCCCGTCTCCCCCATGATCTGCAACCGCAGCTCAGAGGCCGGGAGTCCCGGCGGGGGACAGACGTTGGTCGACCAGAAGCTCGCGGCGACCCCGTTGCCGAACGTCATCATCATCTGGGTGGTGTTCTCGACGGAGACGGTCTCCCGGAACGTCCCGCATCGGGCGTAGACGCGCTCGACGTCGCTCTTCAGCAGCCAGCGGCAGAGGTCGATCGTGTGGACGCCATAGCCTAACAGCCACCCCACGCTGGCCGGGTCTTTCATCCACGGCTTCACGCTGCCGGAACTCCCCACCTGGACCGCCCAGATACCCAGCATTCGCCCGATCTGCCCTTCCTCGATCGCCTGTTTCGTCATGATGTTGACATTCCGGTACCGCTGCTGGTAGCCGACCGACAGGAGGACGCCGTGGCGCTGGCAGGCGTCGATCATCCGGTCGCAGTCTTCGACCGACGTCGCCATCGGCTTCTCGACGAGGACGTGCTTACCATGTTCCGCCGCTGTGACCGCCTCCTGGCAATGCACATGGTGTGGCGTAGCGATGATGATCGCGTCGATATCCGCACGGCCGGCTAACTGCTCCACCGACGGCTCGACGGCCGCGCCGTAGTCTGCGGCCAGCCGGGCCGCCCGCGTGCCGCCTGTGACGGCGACGAGCTGCGCGTCCGGGATGCGGCGAATCGCCTCCGCGTGCGTCAGTCCCATGAACCCGGACCCGGTGATGCCGATTCGTACAGTAGCCATGATGGTGTCTCCATGAAAATCAGTGGTCGGTGATCGGTGGTCGGTAAAAAATAATACCCTCCAATCCGTCCCCCGTCAACCGAAATCCGGCAGCCCAGAAACCCCTTGACAATGGGCGATCATCCCGGCTATGATACAGAGCGTCACTGACATTCCCGCGAACGCATGACACCGTCGTATGGCTGAGGTGGAGCGGAACCTCTATGGCCGGCGTGAACGGAAAGACCTCTCCACTCGTCGTCCTGGTCGCATGCCGAGCGCAGGCCGGCGAGGAACATCTGGTCGCGGCGCTGCGCGAGCAGTATTCCCAGGACGCGCTCCTGCACCTCTTGCGCGATCCCGAACCCGAGACGCAGAAAGCGGCTGCGGTCGCGCTGAGCTTGATCGGGGATGAGGCGACCGGCCCGCTGTTGGCCACCGCGTTGAGGACGCAGGACCTGGGGGTGCATACGGTCGTCGAGCAGTCCCTCTGGCGTTTCTGGTTCCGGTCGGGGGATGCGGAGATCGACACGCTGCTCCGGTCGGGCGTCCGGTTGATCGAAGCCCGCCGGTTCGACGAGGCGTGCGCGGTGTTCAACCGGGTGATCGAGGCGAAACCGGATTTCGCCGAAGGGTACAACCAACGGGCGATCGTACGATACTTGATGGGGGAATGGGACGAATCGATCCAAGATTGCCAGCGGGTCATCGACCTGAACCCGGTCCATTTCGGGGCGCTCGCCGGCCTCGGACACTGTTACCTCCAGCAGCACAACGTCCACGCGGCCCTCGCCGCCTACGAACGGGCGCTCGCCGTCAACCCGCACATGTCCGGCATCCGGCAGCGGATGGAGCAACTCCGGGAATGGCTCCGGCATGAGGGAGAGGCGTTAGCGTAATGGCGAAACGCCGGTTGATCGACCTGGTCGTCCATCGACAGGTGTGTGAGGATCGGGATCGCGCGGGCCGGCTGATCATGGCGGGCGAGGTCCTGGTGAACGGTCAGCCGCTGCGCCGGCCGTCCATTTTGATCGATCCAGAGGTGCACATCACCCTCCGGGGCACTCCACGGGACGTCAGCCGGGCGGGACAGAAGCTGGCGTACGCGCTCGACACGTGGCACGTCACCGTCCATGACAGGGTGGTTGCGGACGTGGGTACGGCGACTGGCGGGTTCACGGAGTGCCTGCTGCGCCGCGGCGCCCGCCGGGTGTACGCCGTCGAGGTCGGGAAGGGACAGCTCCACTGGACGCTCCGGCGCGACCCGAGGGTGGTGGTACTCGAAGGGACGAACATCCTCTACGTCGAGGTGCTGCCCGAGCCGGTGCATCTGGCTGTCATCGACACCGGGTGGACGCCGCTGCGTCGCGTGCTCCCACGGGTGCGCGGTCTGCTCGGCGCGGGCGGCGAGGTGATCGCCTTGTTGAAACCGAACTATGAGGCGCAAGACCCGTCGGCGCTCGTTGGCGGTGTCCTGCGGGATGCCCGGCATCAGCAGGAGATCGTCCAGGGGTTCGTCGCCTGGGCGGCGGAACACGGGTGGACGGTCGATCATGTCGATCAATCCCCCATCACCGGCGACAAGGGGAATGTGGAGTGGCTGATCCATCTGAGTCCACCCGCCCCTGAGGGGGTGGGCTGATGGCAACCAAGCCCCTACGGGACTTCTTACGATCCTGATAAAGGAACTCTCGCCATGTGCGGACGCTACACGCTCGCTACCGACCGGACGACACTCTCAGAGACGTTCCCCCAACTGACCCTTCCTGACGTCCTTCCGCCGCGCTATAACATCGCCCCCTCGCAGGAGGTGGCCGTCGTCGCCAATACCGGGGAGCGCGTCCTGGCCTCCTTCCGGTGGGGACTCATCCCATCGTGGGCGAAAGACCCCGGCATCGGGCACAAGATGATCAATGCGCGGGCCGAATCGCTGGCGGAAAAACCATCCTTCAGAACCGCCTATCAACGCCGCCGCTGTCTGATCTTAGCGGACGGGTTCTACGAATGGGCCCAGCAGCCGGGGAGCAAGACGAAGATTCCGGTCTACATCCGGCTGCGCTCCGGCCGGCCGTTCGGTTTCGCCGGCCTCTGGGAGGTGTGGCGGCCGGCGGACGGACCGCCCGTCTTCTCCTGCACGATCATCACGACGACGCCGAACGAACTGATGGAGCGGATTCACCACCGGATGCCGGTGATCGTGAAGCCGGATGCCTACGAGCAGTGGCTCGACCCACACGAGCAGCCGCCCGAGCGCCTGGACGGCCTGCTCGTTCCCTACCCGGCTGCGGAGATGATCGCCTACCCGGTCTCCTCCTTGGTCAACAACCCGAAGATGGACTCCCCGGCCTGTATCGAACCCGTAAGGGACACCCCGAAGGACCCCTCATGAAACTCCTCGTCGTCGCGGGCGCACGGCCGAATTTCGTCAAGGTCGCCCCCATCTTGGCCGAGTTCAAACGCGACCCCGACCGCTTCCAGCCGAAGTTCGTCCATACCGGCCAGCACTACGACGACCGGATGTCGAAGTCGTTCCTGGACGACCTGGGGCTGGGCGAGCCGGACATCGCCCTGGGCGTCGGGTCGGGCAGTCATGCCGTGCAGACCGCGCGGGTCATGGAGGGGTTCGAGCGGGTAGTGCTCGACGAGCAACCCGGCCTGGTCATCGTCGTCGGGGATGTGAACTCCACGATGGCGTGCACCCTCGTCTGCGCGAAGCTCTGGGTGCCGGTCGCGCACGTGGAGGCGGGGCTGCGGAGCTTCGACCGGCGGATGCCGGAAGAGATCAACCGGATCGTGACGGATGCCCTGGCCGACCTCCTGTTGACCTCGTCGCCGGAAGCCCGCGACCATCTCCGACACGAGGGCATCTCGGATGAGAAGATCCATTTCGTCGGGAACGTGATGATCGACTCGCTCGTCCGGTGCTGGCCGCTGATCGAGCAATCCCCGATCCTGGACGACCTCGGCCTCCAGCCTCACGCCTACACCTTGCTCACCCTCCACCGGCCGTCGAACGTCGATACCGACGCCCCGCTCCGCGACATCTTCCGGGCGCTTGCCGTCATCGGACACCGCCTGCCCATCGTCTTCCCCGTCCACCCCCGCACCCAGAAGATGATCGAACAGCTCCAGTTGACCGGCGCTCTGACCGCCATCCCCCAGCTCCAGTACGTCGAGCCGCTCCGGTACTTCGATTTCATCAAATTAGAGAGCCAGTCCCGGCTCGTCCTGACCGACTCTGGCGGGGTGCAGGAGGAGACGACGTTCTTGGACGTCCCGTGTCTGACCCTCCGGGAGAACACCGAGCGGCCGATCACGGTCACGCAGGGGACGAGCACCCTCGTCGGCTCGAACGGCGACGCGATCATCCGGGAAGCCACGCGCATCCTGGACGGGCAGGGGAAACGGGGGACGAGGCCGGAGTACTGGGACGGGCACACGGCGGAACGGATCGTGGCGGTGTTAAAGAGAGTGGTCGGTGGTTAGTGATCGGTGGTCGGTGGTCAGGGCAAGAGTGTACGAAAACCTCACAACCTGTCTGCTATTTCACCACATCGCTATCTTCTTCCATCTCAAGTATTTTCTTGATTTTTCATGAAAAACCTCGTATCAATCTGTCTACAAATCGCAGACAACATGTTCATCTCGCTTCCTCCTTCGGTCTGTCTTTCTGCCCACTCCTGGCTCACGTTGCCTCCCTCCCTTCTCTTCGGAACTGCTTGTCCTCTCAGGTGATCCATCCCATAGCTGACTCATGACCCTGTTCCGGCTGCACGGGCAGGTTATGAGTTGGCATAGGAATTGCTTTAAATAGGACAGAGGTTCGTTCTTCACACCCATTTTCTGTCTTGACAATGTCTTGACAATGGGGTATACTTCAGCCGTATCTCAACGGCTTTGAGGTCTGTAAGAACAGGCTTTTTGCAAACTCCCACTAAAGAGTCGGTAAGGATTATGTTACAAACCTGTGTAAAATTCTTCAACGCTCGTATGTTATTGACCTCCAAAGACTTACCC
>JACQVL010000062.1 GCA_016209865.1 Candidatus Latescibacterota bacterium
CCCACGCAGAGGCTCACCGGACGGGTTCCGCCCACGAAGTAGTTCTCCGGGGATTGCGAGGGGACGGTCACCAGCCGCCCTTTCGCATCTTCGACCAGATAATCCTCGTAGAACGCGGCGGCCTCTTTCATGAACGGGTAGGCGTGCTCGCGCAAGAATGTCTCGTCCAGAGCATATTCGTAGTGCCACCACAGATGCTGCGCCAGCCAGGCCGCCGCGCCCGTCCAGACGTCCCAGTACGGCGCATCCGGGACGGCCCGATCCCACAGGTCGGTCTGGATGGGCAGCCAGATGCCCCCGCAATCGTAGAGATCACGCGCCGCCTTCCGGCCTTCGGGGATGGCCCGGCGCAGGTACTGGGCGAGCGGGGCGATGCACTCGGGCAGGTTCGTCACCTCCGCCGGCCAGTAGTTCATCTGGATGTTGATGTCGTGGTGGAAATCCGAATTCCACGGCGGCCTCAACAGATCGTTCCAGACCCCCTGAAGATTCGCGGGCTGCTGGCAACGACGTGAACTGTTCATCAGCAGGTACCGGCCGTACTGAAAGTACGTCGCTAGCAGGTCGGGGTCCGCGTTCCCAGCCCGCAACCCCGCCAGCCGGACGCCGGTGGGCTTCTCTTGCTCCCCCTGCCCCAGATTCAGGGACACCCGGTCAAATAACGCTCGATGCTCCGCCCGATGGGTGTGTTCGACCACCTCGAATTCCGGCAGATCGTCATGCCATAATCCCCAGTCTCTTCTTCCCCTCTGCTCCCCCTCTCCTTCCAGCCCCACCCCCGCTCGCACGTAGATCGTCACCGCGTCGGCTTGCTCGACATCCAGCGTCGCGCCATGACCAGATCGAACCTTCCCGCCTGTCGCCACAACCTGCGCTTCGACCCCGAAACAGACCCCTTCGATGAAGCGTCCGGACAGGCCGATCCGCGTTCCCCTGTGCCAGGGAACGCAGGGGCACTCCTCATCGTCGATCCGGTCCAGATGGACGCGCACGGAGACGGATGCCGGAGCATCGGCCTCGATCCGAACCGCCAGCGCGCCGTGCTCGACCGAGGCCAGGTATTTCCTCAAGAATCGCGTCCCGTGACGGACATACCCCACCTCGACGACCCCGTCGGACAGGCTCAACTGGCGCCGGTAGTCGCTGACGATCTCATGACCGGCAAAGTAGAGCGTCAGGTCGCCTGCGGGTTGATACGGCTGGACGAGGGGCTCCTTCCCGCTCAGGTACCGGACAGTCTCTTCGCCGGCCTCCACTAACCGGTCCTGGAAGAAGAGTTCGCGTATCCGGGGCAGATGCTCGTACACCGGCTGAGTTGTCCGCGTTCTCGTCTTCCCGCGCCAGAGGTTCTCATGGTTGAGGGCGATCCGGTCCGCCGCCGGTCCGCCGAACACCATCCCGCCCAGGACGCCGTTGCCGATGGGGAGCGCCGCATGCCAGGTCACGGCCGGGTTATCGTACCAGAGGAGGTTCATCGTTGTCTCCTGGAAAGAAAGCAGAGGAGTAAGGGAGCAGGAGACAGAGAAGAACAAGACTTTTCTCCTCTGCCTCGCTGCTCGCCTCCAGTCACAGCTTCATTGTGTTTGCCATTTCTGTAGGTGCTGGCTCCAGGACAATGTCAATGGCTTCCCTGACATTGGTAATCAAATAGTATCATTCCTACTCCAACTGTTGCGGTTCACCCACTTTTTGTCCTACTCGTTTCAAAATATCCTGATACACTTGTTCATTCAGTCGAAAGCCCAGACTGCGTATCGCATCAAGTGCGACTTTCACATCTATCCGAACGCCCTTCTCAGAGGCAAGCAAGAGAATACCCGCTGTACCGATAACCTTCAGCCCCATTGCAGCCGCAAAATTACGAGCTTGCAGGTCGTCTACAAGTACGGCATCCACACCTTGCTCTTGAGCGATCACGAGTGTTTCGGCTTCGCCAGCGTGCAGTTGCGCCTTCAGCGTGGCGACTACATTGACATCGGTGGGGGCAAAAACCTTCATCCAGCCTGCAGCAACCGCCGTCGTGGCATTTGCCGCGTTCGGGTAACCAGTGGCGCGCTCCACTGTTTCTGCGTACACTTCGGGTGTGATCACGACCGTTCCGAACACGTCTTTCAACAGGTCGAAGTGGTTGACCTGACTGAGCCAAATAATGGGACTGGAATTACAGGCAACCATTACGGTGTGCCCTGCGCAGAGTGAGTGAGGTCAGAGATAGTCTGCAAGTCCTGGGCGTATTCTTCTTCTCCATATTCTACGATAGACATATTCAAAGAGCGCAGCACATCCATAAACTTGATGATGGGCAACCCTGCCAGTTCTGCCGCCTTACCCAACGACAGCCGATGCTCGCCATACAGCCGTACTGCTAAACCTTCGCGTGCTTCCTGACTCAGCGTGTCTTTATCAAAGCCCTCCGCCCTCAACGCCTGGTACACGTTCGCCGGGCAACGTACTTCTAAGATCACCTCTGCTAGTGTTGTCATCATCATACCCTCAGTGTAATATTATCCACTATGGCATTCCGATATAATGCGTATAATTGTACTGCAACTTATTCGGCCGGGCCGCCGCGTTCGTGTAGATGTACACATGCCGGTCATCGAACACGATGACCTCTTCCCGGTCGTCTCCGAGGATGTCCGCGTGGATGGCCAGGTGCTCCTGCTCCCAGGTTGAGACCGGGTAGGTGTTCGGCATGGGGAGCGTCGCGATCGTCTGCCCGTAGCCGTCGAGGATGATCGGCTCTCCCGCCGGGCCGAGCCGGTAGACGAGGAAGGAATCTTCATCGCCCAGCCAGTTGCACCGTGAGCCGATCGCCGACCAGCTCCCCGGCGCGTACGCCCGTCGCCACAGCTCGTTGCCCGCGGAATCGAACAGGTACGCCGTCGCCATCCCGGTATCGTTCCGGGGCGACCCCCGGTCGATCACCCCGATCTGCAGGCCGGGCAGGTCGGGCCGGTACCGGCCGACGGTGACGTGCTGCGCCTCCTGCAACGGCTGCTGCCACACGATTCGGCCGTCGCCATCCACGACCGTCACCCCGCCGTTTCCGATGACGATCTCGTCGTGGCCGTCCCCATCGACGTCGCCGACGGCGATCGCGTCCGCGTGCCCCCGGATCGGCAGCCGCCACCGCACCCGGCCGTCCGCGTCGAGCAACGTGTACCCGCAGATCAACTCATCCCGGCCGTCCCCGTCCAGGTCGTGCGCCCAGGGCGCGTGGCCGGGGTTCTCCACGGCCGTCCAGGCGATGTTCCAGTCAGGGTCGAACGCCCAGACCTGGGTGTACCGGTCTTTCAGCAGGATGTCCTGCGGGTGCGGCCGGCCGGAGAAGTTGGCGATCAGGATGGCATCCATCGCGGGCATCGCGTCGGTCGGGAGGCCGAGACCCTCGTCCGCCTGCCCTGAGGGGACGGGCGTCCGCCGTTTGATCGAGCCATCCTGGCCGCTCAGTAATTGCAATTCCCCGTCCCGGACGCACACGATTTCGTTGAACCCGTCCTGGTCGTAGTCGTAGATTTGCGCGGCCACATCCCATCCCAGGTAGGCGAACCGGATGTCGGGTGTGCCGGCCTGCCAGATGATCTCTCCCTGCAGGGTGGTTGCGGTCAGACAGGTGACCATCTGCCGGTCGTTCTGGACGAACAGGAGGTCGGGGATGCCGTTGCCGGTCAGGTCGCCGACGCGCAGCCACAGCGCGCCGAAGTCCCCGGCCGGCCAGGACCACAGCAACTCAGGACGGCTTCGAGCGTCAAGGTTCATGGGTGAGATAGCTCCTTCGGGTTCTGATGGTGTCATTCTCGCCCCCGCTTTCGCGGGGGTAAACTCCATCGGGAATCCATTTGTTCATACAATAGCCATTCATCCGGTATTTTCAAGGAAAATCTGAACCCACCTCTCTGGGATGAGGAATCATGATCGCCTATTTTCTCCTTGCTCACAGCCCGTATGTCGCGTATACTCCCCGGCAACAGTCTATCCTTGCCTTTCATTCATCGTTCATCATTCAGCGTTCTTGTGATGGGTCTATGAGCGTTCCGGCTGCCCCAGAATCTCCCCCGACTGCGGTCGCCCAGGAAGAGCCATTCGAGGTGGTCAGGCCAGCCGCGTCCCGGCCCGTCCTCGTCTATGGCCTGGCATCGGGCATGACGCGCCGCGCGATCGGCCTGGGGCTGATCCTGTCCGTCTGGCTCTCCTGGTGGACGTGCCATTCGGCGTTCGTCGCCCGGTCGTCGTACCTGACGATCACCCATCTCCCGATCGCGGCGCTGTTCCCCTTTATCATCGTCGTGTTCGTCCTCAACGGAATGCTGAAACGCTTCATCCCCCGGCAGACGCTGACGCCCCCGGAATTGATCATCGTCTTCTTCACCGTCTTCACCTCCTCTGCCATCCCGGCCTGGGCGTTCTCGACCTACTGGATCGCGGTTCCGTCCATGCCCTTCTACTATGCCACCCCGGAGAACCGGTGGGAGACGCTCTTTTTCCAGTACCTGCCCGACTGGCTGGTCGTGCAGGACGTCCAGGACGCGGTCCGGTGGTTCTACGAAGGCTTGCCCCTCCGGGGCGGCCGGATTCCCTGGCAGGCCTGGGTCGTGCCGATGGGCTGGTGGGCGACCTTCTTCTTAGCGCTGTTCTTCGTCAGCGCCTCCGCGATGGTCATCCTGCGCAAGCAATGGATCGAACGGGAGCGGCTGACGTTCCCGTTAGCGAAGGTGCCGCTCATGCTGGTCGAGGAGAGTGAGCGTCCATCTGTGTTGCCTCGGATCGCCCAGAACCGGCTGTTCTGGTTCGGGTGCTGCTTCGCCTTCGGGGTGCTCGCCTGGAATGCGATCGCCTTCTTTAAAGCCATCCCGCCCATCCCGCTCGGAGCCGTACACGCCTCCCCAATCTCCCTGGCCCGCGCGTTCCCGAACATCCAGGTTCAGTTCAACTTCGCGGTCATCAGCATCGGGTTCTTCACCGACCTGAACATCCTGCTGAGCATCTGGGTCTTCTTCCTCGTCTCGACGATTCAGATCGGCATCATGAACCGCATCGGGGTGCCCGGCACGAATGAGGTCGTCGTCGCCCAGCATCTCGGCGGGCTGTTCGTTTACACGCTCTTCGGCCTGTGGATGGCCCGCCGGCACCTCCGCGACGTCTTCCGGAAGGCACTCGGCCGCGCGCCCGAGGTCGACGACTCGATGGAGTTCTTCTCCTACCGCACGGCGGTGCTCGGCCTCCTCATCGGCCTCCTGTACATGATCTTCTTCCTGCGCAGCGCCGGAATGTCTTATGGCGTTATCCTGCTCCTCCTGACCTCCGCGCTCCTCCTGTACCTCGGCGTCACGCGGGTCGTCGCCGAGAGCGGGTTGATCTTCCTCGACCTGCCGTACAACGCGCAGGATTTTACGGTGTTCTCCCTTGGCTCGGCCAACCTCCCGCGCGCCGACCTGACGATGCTGACCCTGTGCCAGACGTTCTCACGCAACTGGCGGACGCTCGGGATGTGCGCGATGGCCCATCTGAACAAAGTGGGAGAAGAAACAGGGGGCACGAAACGCGGGACGTTCTCCCTGATCGTCACTGCCCTCGGCTTGGCGGCTGTCACGTCCGTGATCTACACGATCTACTTAGGGTATGCGACGAACGGCGGCGCGTCTGACTTCGCCGACGCGTTCGGCAACGCCCGTGCTGGCTACGACGCGCTCGTCTCGTGGATTCAGAACAAGAAGCAGTTGACAGGGGCGGAGTTTCTGGGGCTCGGCGCGGGGGCAGTGATCGGCTGGCTGTTGATCCTCGGTCATCACAACTTCCCCTGGTGGCCACTCCACCCGATCGGGTTCGGCGTCGCCCGGACGTGGGGAACGACGATGGTCGCCTGTTCCATCTTCCTCGTCTGGCTCGTCAAGATGCTCCTCCTCCGGTTCGGCGGAACGAGGTTGTACCGTCAGGCCCAGCCGTTCTTCATCGGGATGCTCGTCGGGTACGTGCTCGGTGTCGCGTTGTCCTACGGCGTCGACCTCATTTGGTTCCCCAACAGCGGCCATGTGGTCGAGACGTGGTGAGAAAGCAGGGACGAGAACTGCACTCTTCTGCCGTCTTTCGTCTGAATATGCGACAAGGGGATGCTAACATTCATCTGTCGCCGGCTGATTCCTGTTGCGTGTTCTACAGGCGCGACGAAGAGGGCTCACGTTGCCCAAATTCCGTCTAGCCGGACGTTAGGCCCTTGAGAGATCCGTGAGTTTGGGGAGACGCGCTAGAAATTAGCAAGCAACGGAGGGAGACGATGCGGAACGAATTTACTGCTCCACGGCCCGCGTGCCATCACGCCGGGGGACGAGTAGGGTCCGCCTCGATCACACCGTCCCACTC
>JACQVL010000051.1 GCA_016209865.1 Candidatus Latescibacterota bacterium
CTCTGTCAGCATCGCGTCAGACTGATCGACCGCGATCACCCGGAGACCTCTGCGGATCAGTCCCTCCGTGATAAACCCGCTCCCCGCGCCGACATCGACGGCCACCTGTCCCGCCTGCACCCCGGCGACGGCGAACGCTTTCTCCCGGACTGCCTCCGAGTAGAACCCGGTCCGCATCGTGTCCCAGCGCGTCGCCACCTGGTCGAAATACGTCTTGCTGCTCATGCGCATCCCTTCCTTTCCTGAGTCTGTCAATTCATCGTTCTCTCACCACGTGTCCCCGCCGCCCGGCGGCGGCCAGGCCCCTAACATCCGTCGCAGCAGGACGATCTGACCGATATGATAGCTGTTGTGCGAGGCGATGATGCGGAGGGCTTCGTACCGGGTCGTCTGTTCCCACGCCGGCAGCACCTCGTCGAGGTCCGGCCCCCGGGCGATGGTGCAGGCGTCCTGCAGGCCCTCCGCGAACGTGGCCGTGGTTGCCTTCCACTCGTCCTCGTGATGAGGGCTTTCCGGCCCCGGCCAGCCGACTTCCGCACGGGGCGGCACCTGGACTTGCTCTCCCCGCAGGCGTCGCAGACAGAAATCCTGCCAGAAGATGATGTGGTTCAGGATCTGGAAGATAGTGTGCGGAGCGTCCCGGAGACGCCGTCCGGTCAGTTTCCAGTCCATCCCTTCCAGGGCGCGGACGGATTCGACGTGAGCCCCTCGGCCGATGAGCGCCTCGACGAGTGCCGCGGCGGCAGTTGACAGCTCTGGCATGATGACACCTCCCGGGGGCCAGCCCCCAATCTCCCGGTTTCTCTTGACAAACGGATGGCTCATGATTACTCTGAACACTGAGGTGTTTTTCCCTCTCCACTATAGGCCGCATGTACCATGCTGTCAAGGAATTTCGCAGGAAGGGCTATGCCATCACTCATCTTCAATCCGGGTAAAGAACTCCGGTTGCACAACGGCCACCCCTGGGTGTACGAGGGGGAGGTCGAGACGATTCGGGGGACGGTCGAGGACGGGGACATCGTCGAGCTTCGGGATGCGCGTGACCGGTTCCTCGGCCAGGGGTACGTGAACCGCCGATCCCAGATCATCGCCCGGCTGCTGACGACCAGCCGGCGGCCGGTCGACGCGGACTTTTTCCGCCAGCGGCTTGGGGCAGCAATCGCGTTCCGGAACCGGTTTGTGCATGGCACGAATGCCTACCGGGTGGTGTATTCGGAGTCCGACCTGCTCCCCGGTCTCATCGTCGACCGGTACGGACCGTATCTGGTCGTGCAGGTCCTGACTCTGGGGATGGCACGGTGGAAGGAGACCGTGCTCGATGTGTTGAGCGAGGCGCTCCGTCCTGAGGGGATTTACGAGCGGAGCGACGTGTCGGTCCGGGAGCATGAAGGGCTGCCCCAGACGAAGGGGCTGGTGCGGGGCGCGTGTCCGGCCGAGGTGCGGATCGAGGAGGGCAGCACCACGTTTCTCGTCGACCTCGTCAACGGGCAGAAGACGGGGTTCTTCCTGGATCAACGGGAGAACCGGGGGGCGGTTTGCCGTCTGACCTCCGGGGCGCGGGTCCTCGACGGGTTCTGCTATACCGGCGGGTTCGGCTTGGCGGCGGCGGCCGGCGGAGCGGTGGAGGTGACCGGGATCGACCTCTCGGCCAGCGCCGTGGCGATGGCCGAACGGAACGCGGCGCTCAATCAAATGGCGGATCGCTGCCGGTTCCGCGTGGGGAACATGTTCGACGAGCTCCGAACCTACGAGGCACAACGAACCCGGTTTGACGTCATTATCCTCGACCCGCCGTCGTTCACGCGGGGCAAGTCGAGCCTGGCCGGGGCGACGCGCGGGTACAAAGAGATCAACCTGCGTGCGATGAAGCTTCTGACGCCCGGCGGGTACCTGGTCACCTGTTCGTGTTCGTACCACATGACCGAGCCGCTCTTCCGGGAGATGCTGGTGGAGGCCGCCCGGGATGCGGAACGGACCGCCCGCATCGTCGAAACCCGTACCCAGGCCGCAGACCATCCGATCTTGCTGGCGGCGCGCGAGACGCAGTACCTCAAATGCCTTATCCTTCAGGTTTTTTAGCCGATCTTCGGACGTTTTTCTCTGAAAAATTCCCGGTATCCCTTGACAGACGGCAGAAACTGGCGTACATTGAGACGAGCTTTTTGCCATAGATTTGCATCCGTCTCACAGGTTGCTTCATCGTCCGTGACGTGCAGGGATGAGGCGTCGTCTTCGTCGCAGGACACGGCGCGAACAGGGAGTGGCCAGTCAGGTGTTACCAGAGGGGGTCACCAGCGTGGCGTTGAAGACGGGGATTCTCAAGCTCATCGTTGATGCCTCGCCCGTCGCCAAGCTTGTCTTAGTGATTCTGCTTCTGTTCTCGATCGCCTCCTGGGCGGTCATCGCGGACCGTTGGCGGCTGTTCAGACGCGCCAGGCAGCAGTCACGGCGTTTCTTCCGGGCGTTCCGGTCGCAGCGCGACCTCCGGCAACTTCACCGCGAGGCGGCCGCATGGCCGGCAAGCCCGGCGGCGAACGTCTTTCGAGAGGTGTTCGGGAAGTTTGCGAACCCGGTGTTCACGGGGGATGTGACTGAGCGAACGGGGTTGTCTTCTGCGCACAACCAGGCCGTCGTGGAGGCGGTGTACCGGGAGCTCGACCGGGCAAGCCACGCGGAGATGGCGAAGCTGGAGAAGGGGCTCACGGTACTGGCCACGACGGGCAGTGTCAGCCCCTTTTTCGGTCTGTTCGGCACCGTCTGGGGAATCATGAGTGCCTTCATCAACATCAGCGCTCAGGGGTCGACCAACATCGTCGCCGTCGCTCCCGGCATCGCGGAAGCGCTCATCGCTACCGCCGCCGGACTCGCCGCGGCCATCCCGGCCGTCATGGCGTACAACCACTTTCTCCACCGGATCCGGGAGATGGGACTGGAGCTTGAAGACCTCTCAACCTCCTTGCTTACCATCGTGCAGATGAAGAGCCAGTATGAAAGCGTTTAATTTCACGCCGGGGGGGGCATACCGGCCGCTCTCGGAGATCAACGTCATCCCACTGGTCGACGTGATGATGGTCCTCCTCATCATTTTCATGGTGACCACCCCGATGATCCAGGGTGGGGTGGAGGTCCGGCTGCCGCAAGCGGCGTCCGCCGCGCCGGCTATCCAGGAGGGTCTGGTGGTGACGATCGACCGGGACCGGTCAGTCTACCTGGAGAGACGAAAGATGACCTTAGACGAGTTTGAGGCGGTGTTCGCGGCCGTGTACTCGCCCACCAGCAACCGACCGGTCTTCATCAAGGCGGATGTCGACGTCCCGTACGGCGCGGTGATCGCCGTCCTGGATAAGATCAAAACGCATGGAGTCACGAACTTAGGGCTGGTGACCGAACCGATCCCCCGACGCCGATGAGTCGGATGCTGATGCTGTCGAGCCTCGTCCACCTGCTGGCGCTGACCGGCTTGACGATGGCGAATATGAAGTGGTTCCGTCCGGGCTATTACACTGGCCAGCGGGTCTACCGGGTCAACCTGGTCAGCCTCCCGTCGGGCGGCGGCACCAGACAGGCGACTGCACCGGCATCCCGCCCGCCAGGAAGCGCTGACGACCTCACCGCCCCGGAGGAACCCGGCGAACCGCCCGCCAAGGTCGTGTCCCGGAAAGAAGCGGCGAAGCCGGTGAAATCAGGCGGACTGGCGATGGAGCGGCTCCCGAAGCTGACCTCAAAAAAACAGTCCGGGCGTCCGGCGGGGCAAGGCATCGGGACGCCGGGCATGGCCGGTGCCGGGTCAGCAGGAACGGGTCAGATCGGACAGCAAGGAGGACCGGGCGGGGCGTCGTTCGGGACTGGCACAGAGGGCGTCCGGCTCGATATCGAGAATTTTGAGTTTCCGTATTACCTGGACGCGATCCAGCGGAAGATCCAGCAGAACCTGTTCTCGCCGCGGCTCGATGGAATCCGCCAGCTCCAGACGGTGGTGTATTTCAGGATCGCCCGGAACGGCCATGTACACGGCCTGACGATCGAACGGCCATCCGGCATGCTCCTGTTCGATAACGCGGCCCTGCGTGCGCTCAAGACCGCCGACCCGCTTCCTCCGCTGCCGGACGGGTATGTCGAGGACTACCTGGGGGTGCATTTCGTATTCGAATACGTGCGATGAAACAGAACGATGAACGCGGAACGGCAACATTCCTCGTTGCCTTCATCTTGCTGTGGGCTTCGGCCGCACAGGCTCAGCAAGAAGTCGTCCTCGGCGCGCGCGCGAACATCCTCCAGCGCCTCGACATCGCCGTCCAGCCGTTCGTGCCGGACTCTCCGTCGATGCGCTCCGCCGTCGGTGACACGATCTCGCGAGTGCTCATCCGGGATCTCAAGCTGTCGGGCGTGTTCAACGTGATCGACCTGTCGGTGACCGTCCGTGATACCACCGGGCAGGTGCTGCTCGCGTTCGTCGACAGCAAGGGTCGGGTTGACTTCGACGTGCTGCGGAAAACCCCAGCGCGGCTCCTCGTCTCCGGCCGGTATCAGGTCCGGAACCCTCAGATCGAGATGACCCTCGACCTGACCGACGTTCAATCCCGGCGAGTGAGCACCTCGAAAGGGTACGCCGCGTTCGACATCACCCTGCGCCGGGTCGTGCACCGCATGGCGGATGATGTCGTGCGCCAGTTGACCGGGGAAGAGGGGATCGCCCAGACACGGATCGCGTTCGTGTCCGACCGGACCGGGCAGACAGAGTTGTACCTCGCCGACTACGACGGGTTCAACGTCCGGCGCCTGACGAACGACCGGTCGATCTTGCTCTTCCCGCGCTGGTCGCCGGACGGCAGCCGGATCGCGTACACGTCGTACCGGGACGGCAACCGCGCGCTGTACGTCGCCAACGTCCAGACCGGAGAGACAAAGAAGGTTTCGACGGGCGGCCATCCGGTCATCTCGCCCGCCTGGTCGCCGGATGGCCGGCGGTTGACGTTCGGCCTGACGATCGAGGGGAGTACGCAACTGTACCTGTGTAACGCGGACGGGTCTGAACTCCGGCCGCTCACCTCGATGTTCGGGGATCAGCTTGCACCCTCCTGGTCTCCCCAGGGCAACCAGCTCGCGTTTACGTCAAGCCGGACGGGCCTGCCCCAGGTCTACGTCATGGACGCGGACGGCCTCAACGAACGCCGGTTGACGTTCGACGGGAACTATAACGACTCGTCCGCCTGGTCGCCCAAGGGGGACCGGATCGCCTTCGTCTCCCGCGACCCGGGCGGGTTCTTCAACATCTACACGATCGACGTCAACGGAGACAACCTGCTGAAGTTGACGGATAACATGGGCAGCAACGAGAACCCCTCATGGTCTCCGGATGGGCTCCATCTGTTATTCAGCTCGAACCGGACCGGCCGGTACGAAATCTATACGATGAACTGGGACGGGACGGGCGTCTATCGGGTGACGCTGGGCGGGGGGGACAACATCACGCCGTCCTGGGGGCCGAGGCCGGGTGGGAAGTGAAGGGTAGGGGAGCAGAGGGGCAGAGGAGCAGGGAGAAAAGGCAAGAGCATGAATCGCGCAGGCCAGATCAGACAGAAGATGACCCGTCGAACGCTGAATGTCTGTTCTTCTTCATCGTTCATCGTTCTTCTTGCCCTGGGAATCACCGTCGGGTGTGCGACGCGATCCGAAGTCCGCGGGTTTAAGGAGGATACCCTTCAGATCAAAGGGCGGATCGACCGGTTGCAGGACGCGGCCGCGAAATCCGCAGAGGTGGACTCTCTCCGGACCAGTGTTGCGGTGCTGCAGAGCCTTCTCCGGGAGCAGACCGACTTTCTCTGGAGCCTGAAGGCCGACTTGAACGCGCGCATCTCGAACCTCGACGACCGGCTTCAGATCGTCGAGGTCAAGATCACGGAGAGCGGCCGCCAGGTCTCGACGCTGTCCCAGAAAGTCGAGGGGGTGAAGTCGCGGCTCACCCCGATGCTCGTGGATTCGACCAGCCGCCAGTTTGTCGACCCGGAGCTGCTCTACAACACCGCCAGCGCGGACTACCAGCGGGGGAACTACGACCTGGCGCTCAGCGTGTTTAGCCAGTTTGTGCAGCGTTTCCCGGATTCTGAGTTGGCGGACAACGCGCAGTTCTGGATCGGGGAGTGTTATTACGCCCAGAAGCAGTACACACAGGCGACCGAGGCGTATAATACCGTGCTCACGAAGTATCCGAAAGGCAACAAAGTGGCGGCGGCGCTGTTGAAGCTCGGCCTCGCTCAGGTTGCCCTCCAGAATGTGGATGCCGCGCGCGCATCGTTGAAGCGCGTCATCGACGAATTTCCGCAATCCGATGAAGCCAAGCTCGCCCGGATGCGGCTCGATACGTTACCGGGCAGCCTTCGTAAGAGCGGAAAATGACAGAATGTCCTGTCCTGTTCCTTCCCCCATTTTCTCAGAAAGGAGCGCATGATGAGGCGTTTTCACCTGTCTTCTCTCCTGGTCGTCCTCGTGCTGGCCAGCGGGGTGTCCTGGACCGCGTGTAAGCCGAAGCCCAAAGTGACCACGCCCACAGGCCCGACGCGCGAGCAGATCGAGCGGGCGCGCGCCGATTCGCTCCGGGCCGCCCAGGAAGCGGAACGACTCGCTCGTGAGCGAGCCGAGGCAGAACAGCGTCAACGCGAGGAGGCAGAACGACGGCGGCGGGAGGCGGAAGAAGCCGCACGGCGGGCCGCTGCGGAAGCTGCACAGAAGAAAACGCTGGAGTTGAAGATGATCTACTTCGACTACGACAAGTCGAACATCCGAGATGACCAGCGTTCGGCGATCGATGAGAACGCGAAATCCCTGAAAGAGTATCAGGCCGCCGATAAAATCCTCGTCGAAGGGCATTGCGATGAGCGTGGGACGGTGGAGTACAACCTGGCCTTAGGGGAACGGCGGGCGAATTCGGTGAGGAAATACCTGACCGATTCAGGGGTCGACAAGAAACGGGTCTCAACGATCAGCTATGGGAAGAACCAACCGGCCGACCCGGGCCACGACGAGAGCGCCTGGTGGAAAAACCGGCGGGCTGAACTGAAGCGACAAAAGTAGGCGTGCACCGCAGGGGGCGGCCACCGAGGGCCGCCCCTCCTCGTTACGGATTCCTACCGACCACCGCCTTCATCAACCCGCATAAACGGCTTCCAATTCTCGTAAATGATGTTGTGGATAGCTTCCTCCGGGAACGTAGGAAGGTTCGTCCCCTTGACGATTTCGTTCACCTTCCACAGCCCGGCGATGACCTGATCGGGGGTAGCGGACGGAAAGTCCGACCCGAAGAGCAGTTTGTGCTCGACCCCATACTCCAGCGCCGTCATGAACGCCTGATAATGCCGGAGCGGCCGGTAGTGGAGGGCGGAGACGTCCGCGTACAGGTTCGGATGCTTCCGGATGAGCACGACGCACTCATCCTCCCAGGGATGACCCATGTGCGCGATAATCATCCGCAGACGGGGACAGGCGACCGCGATATCTTCCAACTGAATCGGGTTCGCGTACTTCAATGGCCCGGGCCGGACGAACGAGGTGCCTTGATGCCAGATCACCGGAATGTCGAGTTCCTCAGCTTTCTTGAACAGAGGAATATGCTTCGGGTTCTGGGGATCGAAGTTCTGGTAGATCGGCGCCACCTTCAAGCCCCGCAAGCCCAATTCCTCGACGTTGTAGACCAGTTGAACGACGCAGTCTGCGTCGTTCGGGTCGACGGAACACCACCCGATGAACCGGTCGGCGTGCTGTTTGACGAACTCCGCGATCAGTCGCTGCGGGACGTCGATGCCGCAGAACGGCGCCTTGAGGCCGAAGACGACGACTTTGTCACAGCGTTTCGTCGCGTCGAACAACGTGTCGGGTGTGGAGTCGAACGCGTTCCTGGAAGGCACCTCCGCGCCCGCGAAATACACATCCGGCGAGAGCCGCATCTTGGCCTTCTTGGCGGCTAACGCGAATTCGACGAATTCATCGGAGAGATGGTCCGGGTACCAGCAGAGGTTGGTATGGATGTCGACGAGCATGGGAAGTTTCCTTTCTCTTTTGTCATTCCCGCGCAAGCGGGAATCCATCCATCCCATGAATGACCAATCCACAATCTAAAATCCGCCTGATCTCCTCCGCCGCTGTCTCCACGTCGAACACCGCCGTGTTCACCGGGTATCCGGCGTGACGCAGGGCGGTGAGCAGACGCACCAGTCCCGGCGCGCCGAGGTCGACGGACGCGAGCAACGAGTCATCCGTGAAGATCGTCTCGGGCCGGTCGTCTGCGATCACACGTCCGCGGTCCAGGACGACGACCCGCTCCGCCAGACGACCGACGAGGTCCATGTCATGCGAGATCAGAACGATTGTCCCGCCCGATCCATGCAACTCCTTCAGGATGCCCTCCATCTGGCGCACCCCACGCGGGTCGAGTCCCGCCGTCGGCTCGTCCAACGCGAGCAGACGCGGCTGCATCGCCAGGACGCCCGCGATGGCAACCCGGCGCTTTTCCCCTCCGCTGAGGGAGAACGGCAGCCGGGACGCGTACCCGGAGAGATCGAGCTCGACCAGGTCGAGCGCCTCGCGGACACGACGGCTCACTTCTGCTTCAGGAAGCCCCGCATTCCGCGGCCCGAACGCCACATCGTCGTACACCGTCTCCTCGAACAGTTGGGCTTCCGGGAACTGGAAGACCAGTCCGACCCGCTGCCGGATGGCGCGCAGATCGACCCCACGGCTCCGAAGGTCTGTCCCGTCGATCATCACCCGTCCCGATGTGGGATGTAACAGTCCGTTGAGATGCTGGATGAGGGTGGATTTCCCCGACCCGTTGGGGCCGATGAGAGCGACACACTCGCCCGGCGCGACCCGGAGGTCGATCCCGTTCAGGGCGGTCGAGGCGAGCGCCGTCCCGGCCTGGTAGACGTGCGTCACACCGGACAGCTCGACCTGCGGCCGTGCCAGAGCCGGGCTTGACAGGGAGGGCTTTCGGTCGGTCGCCTGCTGAGGCGGCGCGACGGAGACGGGCGGCCACCGGTGGAGCGCGTCGAGCAGTCCCGCCGGACGGATGACATCCGACGGGATCGGCACCCCGCGCGCCCGCAGCGCAGACCCGACCTGCGCGGCGAGCGGGACGCTGAGACCGTGACGAGTGAGCAGGCTGGTCTGGCAGAAGAGTGCGCCCGGCGGTCGGTCCTCGACGACCCGTCCCCCGGCCATCAACACCACCCGGTCCGCGTCCGCCGCCTCGTCCGGGAATTGCGTGATGTACACGACCGTCATCCCGTCATCATGACACAGCCGGGCAATGAGGGCGAAGACGTCCTGGCGACCGTGCGGGTCGAGGAGGGTCGTCGGTTCGTCGCAGACGAGGTGCCGGGGACGCATGGCGACGACAGCCGCGATCGCTAAGCGCTGTTTCTGGCCGCCCGACAGGCGATGCGGAGGATGCAGACGGTAGGGAGCGAGATGAAACCGGTCGAGCGCCCAGTCGACCCGATCCCGGATGTCCGGAGTCGGAAGCCCCAGGTTCTCCAGCCCGAACGCAATCTCCCGCTCGACCGTCGTGGAGACGAGCTGATTATCGGGGTTTTGAAACATCATCCCGACACGCCGACGAACGTCCCACTCCGTCGCGTGATGGGCGGTGTCGAGGCCGTCGACGACGACGCGGCCGTGGGTGGGACGGAGCAGCCCGTTGAGACAGCGTCCCAGGGTGCTCTTCCCGGAGCCGTTCGGCCCGATGACCGCCAGGAACGTCCCATCAGGGATGGCCAGGCTGACTCCGGCCAGCGCGGGCGGCGCGTGCTCGGATAGGGGGTCGTATCGGTAGACTACATCCTCGACGATGATCATAGTAGGGGCGAAACATTCGTCCTGAGATTCGGTGACCTCCCCGGCTATCTTCTACGAATGCTTCGCCCCTACGTGCCAACGTTTAACGCCGCCGTCCGGACTTCGTCATAGACCACCGACAGCGGGACGTTGGCGGCCTGGGCTGCGCGGAGACAGTCATCGTATTCCGGGGCAAATCGAACGCGTTCTCCGTGCCAGACGACCTTGATCCGGATCGGCCCGAAGCGGGTCTCGACCGTGACAACCCGGCGGGGGAGTTTGCGCCGCTGTGCAGGGTACGTCCGGACGCCGATGGAGGTCGTCTCGTCGAGGATCGTGGAGGCCACCGCCTCTAAGTGCTGCCGGTCGACCAGGGCGGCGAGCAGGGTGCCCGGCCGGCCTTTTTTCATCGTGATGGGGATGAGGTAGGCGTCGAGCGCCCCGCGCTGGAACAGGAGATCGACGACATGGCCGTAGAACTGCGGGTTCATGTCATCGATGTTCGTCTCGACGACGAGGACCTCGTCCGTCTCCACCGTCTCATCCGCCGTGCCTAAGTAGACGCGCAACAGCCCGGCCTCGTCCTCGTCCGCCCCGTACCCGACCTGCCGTAGAGTGAAGGATGGAGGGGATGCGAACGCATCGACGATGGAGGTCAGGATGGCCACGCCGACGGCGGTCACGCGCCCTGCCGTCACATCACTGCGCACCCTTGCATCGACGGCCAGGTCGGCGACGGCCGGGGACGACGCGATGAGGCCCGGACCGAGCGGCAACGGGACGCTGTAGACGCGATCCACCTGCAACCGCTCAAGCCCCTCGCACACCCCGACGATATCGACCATCGCTCGGACGCCCCCCACAGTCCGGACATCCATCAGGTCGATTTCCTCGTCCCGGCCTCTCGCTTCCGCTTCTATCAGCCGCGTCCAGATGCGCGTGGCGCGGTCTTTCACCCGCGGACTGACGCCGCTCTGGTCGAGCAGCGCCAGGACGTCCGGGAGGTGAGAGGGGTTGAGCGCCTCGGTCGCGTGAATGTGGACGCGGGTGGCGGGCGCGCCGTGACGCGCGACCCGTTCGACCGACAGAGTGACCGGGTGAGGAACGCACCGGGCCAGGGCAGACTCCAAGCCGGCCTGCGGTAGACCGGCGTCGAGCAGCGCGCTGAGGAGCATCTCCCCGGTCAGTCCCGTCAACGTTTCGATGTAGGCCAGTGTCACCGCTCATCCTTCCGGTTGATCAGGCTGGCCGCGTAGCCCGCCCCGAACCCGTTGTCGATGTTCACGACGGTGACCCCTGAGGCGCAGCTCGTCAGCATCGCCAGCAGGGCGGCCAACCCGCCGAAGCTCGCCCCGTACCCGACGCTCGTCGGCACGGCGATCACCGGCTTATCGACGATGCCGCCGACCACGCTGGCCAGCGCCCCTTCCATCCCGGCCACGACGATGAGCACCGTCGCGTTCATGATCAGCTCCCGATGGGCGAACAGCCGGTGAATGCCCGCCACGCCGACGTCGAACAGCCGCTCGACCTCATTCCCCATCACCGTCGCGGTCACGGCCGCTTCCTCGGCCACCGGGATATCGCTCGTCCCGGCGGAGACGACGAGCACCGGCCCACGCCCGCGCGGCTTCCATTCCCGCTGCACGACGATCGTCCGGGCAAGCGGGTTGTACTCCGTTCCCGTCACCCGCGTAGCGACCGCCTGATGCATCTCCGGGGACGCCCGTGTCGCTAAGAGGTCGGAGCCTTTCGCCACGATCCGTTCCGCGATGGCGACGATGTGGTCGATCGACTTCCCGTCACACAGGATGACCTCCGGGAACCCGCGTCGGAGCTCGCGGTGATGGTCGACCATGGCGAACCCCAAATCCTCGAACGGCAGGCTGCGGAGGGACGCGATGGCGTCATCGACCGGGAGCTGTCCGGCGCGAATTTGTTCTAATAACTCACGGAGTCGTTGTTCGTCCATGATGAGACCTGTTTGCGGTGATACTATACAGCCTGTAACGGGGCCAATTCCTCGACATCTATCGGCGGGAGATGGAGCTTCTTCAGTGGGGATGAGACGATCTCTTTAGCTGTACACCAGGACTTTGCCCACTTCCTGTAAATTCGCTTTTCCTTCCTTGAGTTGTCGTTCTACTTCCTCCAGGTATCGGATCGTCTGCCGATCATAATACCGTTCACCGCAAGCGAAACACACAGGGATCTGGATCGGCACATAGACGACATCATTCTCTACCCTGAGAACCTCTCTCACCGCTGTGATCCGGATATCCTCGCTATGGCAGATAATACACTTCATTTTTTTCTCCTTCGATAATCTTCCCACAGATCGGGATCTGGCTGATAGACTGTGACAATCACCGCTCGACCATCCTGGCTGTCATAGGCACAAACAGCGTGCAATGGTCGATTAGAGGTTGTCATGCCAAAGATCAGCACACTGGGATATGGCGTATCATCAGGATATATTTCGATAACCTCTCCTGTACAAATCGTTTCGTAGACTTCTTGGTCGGTGATAGGACCAAATTCGTCCTCTCGCATTTCGCGTCTGGCGTGCCCAGAATAAAGGACTCTATCCAGATCGAAGCATCGACGTATGGTTTCGGGCCAGTCCACTGAATCACCGTTTTCGAAGCTCTCTGATCATCTCTTGTGCTGCCGCCATGTCCTCTTTAGCCCGTACTTCAGATTCTTGCACGATACCGAGTTCTTTTACTGGAATCTTGACGAAGAATTCACCCAACACTGTGAGTCTGACGGTAAAAGTGTACCATTCTCTATTCCTAATTGTCAAGGATTGTATTTCTTAATCATCAACCCAAATGGCCTTCTACTTTCACTTATGGTTCCTCTCCGCTTGTCGCTCTGTAGCCGTCTTCTCGGGCCGGTTCGTCTGGATACGCTCGAGGAGGACAGTGGCAGGCTCGTAGTCACGCCCCTCCCGACGGGCAAGCTCAGCTTCGGTGGGGACGAGTTCGCCACGGAACGCCTTAGCCAGGAT
Source organism: Candidatus Latescibacterota bacterium (assembly GCA_016209865.1). Classification (GTDB taxonomy): domain Bacteria; phylum JAAXHH01; class JAAXHH01; order JAAXHH01; family JACQVL01; genus JACQVL01. The sequence continues at coordinate 12,845 of JACQVL010000051.1, forward strand.
CACCTGCGTCAGCTTCTCCGCCCGCGCGGTCGCCGCTGCCACACGCCGCTCGATCGCATCAGCCAGCTTGAACAGCGCCTCGACCCGGCGGACGATCTCGTGCTGTTCGGCGAGGGAAGGCAGAGGTACAACAACATCACTCAAAATCGCAATGTTGATATTTTTCTGTGCTGTCGCTGGTGCGAATTGAGAAAGATCGTTACGTGCCGTTCTGATGAAGAACTCAGCGTATTCAGCAACGCACAATTTCGGCTCGACAATGAGACCTGCCACGCTGTCCGGAAAACAAGCTGGATATGTCAAGATTGCTGAGTCTGCGATATTTGCAGCAATAGTGATACACACAGTTCCTGATGGCCAAAGACGACTCTGAGCCAAACCGGCCTGGTTGTAGGTCTGCTTATGGCGGATAATCCGACCACCCGATTGTGCGATATCACCAGTCTGAATGAACGGATAGGGGCCTCCATACAGATGTGGGGCGTTACGTGGTCGGTGGCGCGACTTCCCTCGGCTGAGTTTTCCAAGATCAGGGAGACGAACCCATGTCCATTCTTCAGGGACCTCTGGTAAATCTGAGGTATCAAAACGGTTCGGACGCTGTTTATAGACACGCTTGACGAGTTCCGATGCAGATTCGATATCGACCTGCTCCGCCCGCCACTCCTCAGTCAGCCGCCCCGAGCAGGCAGCCACGAGTACCGATTGCCGGAACCGCTTCAAGATCGCTGGCACCTTCGCCAGTCGCGCTCGTGCTGCGGTTACGCGAGAGAGAAGTTCATCAACCTTCGCGACGATGCGTTCTTGCTCGGCTAAGGGCGCAAGTGGCACAGCAGTGCCAGGAGCAAAGCTCTGGTTGATACCTCCTTGGGCGGAACCCTGGAAATTTTCGAGGATCCGATCCTGTCCTTCCTTCGAGAACAAGAAGTAGAACAAAAAGGGAGGATACACATCTTCAGCCGGTCGACAGATGAAGACGTGTTCGTTGACCACAGCAGGATCGTAGGGGAAGTCATCCCGCACGAGCGATACCTTTCCTGTGGTTGCACCGTCCTTGACGACCAAGATATCACCAGCATGAATCAGACCGCGCGACATCTTCTCGAAAAAACTGTGAGGGACGAATTTGATGGTCTCGAATCTGAAACCGCCATCGTCGTTCAGATGCTCACCGCCGATACTGGGAATGCCATCCTTGATCCCACGCACACCCCCCTTTGGACGCGAGCCAGTCTCCAAGGCAGCCAGAAGTTGATCAAGACCGGTTTCAATCCAACTTTCGGGCAAATCCCCGATTTCCAAGTCGGGCTTCTCGATGGTGATTTGACCCATCAATTTTTACCCTCTGTGGTGATGGTCACCTCGTTGTTCGTGCCATTCTCCAGAATGTCGAGAACACCAGCAAGTTCTTCGATGGCGGATTCAAGCTCCGCGATCGCGTCTGTTACCAGTTCCTCCGGCTCTGGCAGTTCATCCGCATCGTCGAGCGACTCGTCCTTCAGCCACTTCAA
>JACQVL010000002.1 GCA_016209865.1 Candidatus Latescibacterota bacterium
GGTCAGGGGTCGGGGAAGGACAGTAACTCTGTAACGTTAGAATATTCCTGTCGATTCTGATATCGCGGATGAATTCTGGAGAACTTATAGGTCTGATCTGTCCCATGATGACCGATCACTTTTCTTGATTTTCCTGACCCCTGACCCCTGTCATTCAAGGAGCCTCCCATGACCATACTCGACGCGTTCAAAGCAGGAAAAGCCGCGGCCAGCGGCCATAAGCGGCTGGTGGCGCTGCTCTGGCTGGCGAACGTCCTCGTTGCGCTCACCCTGACGATCCCGTTTCATCGGACGTTCGACGCGTACATCCGGAACACCCAGGACGAGCATGAGATGACCGCCGGGTTCCGGTGGGAGTGGTTTCAGCGGTTCCGGTACGACACGCCGGGGCAGGTTGTCAGCACGTTCAGCCCGTCGGTGATCGGCTACGCGCCGTTTCTGAAGAACCTCGACGACCTGACGACGGGGCGGATGTTCACCGAGACGCTGCCGGTCATCGTCGGGATGGGGGCGGTGTACCTGCTCGTCAGCGTCTTCTTAGCCGGGAGCATCGTCGGGGCGCTGGCGCAGACGGACGACACGTACTCGACCCGCCAGGCGTTCATCTGGGGCGGGACGTACTTCGGACGGTTCATCCGGCTCGCCATCCTTTCGTTGCTGCTCTATTACCTCCTCCTCCGATGGGGCTTCGGACTCATCCGGAAGAACCTGCCTGCCTGGACGCTCGACATGGCGTCCGAGACGCCCGCGCTCGTCCTGTACCTGGGGTTGAACGGGGTGACCGTCCTGGTGTTGATGTTCGTCGATCTGGCGATCGACTACGCCCGGATCAAGACCGTCCTGGAGGACCGGCGCAGCATGATCCTGGCCACCCTGTCCGCGTTCCGATTCGCGGGCGCACATATTCTCAAGACATTCGGGCTGTATCTTCTGATCGGGTTGGTGGGGCTCCTGTGTCTTGTCGTGTATGCGGTGGTCGAGGCGCTCATCCCGCAGCATCGGCTGCTGACGATCGGGATCGTCTTCGTCATCCAGCAACTCTACTTTCTTTCGCTCTTCTGGGTCAAATGCTGGTTCTACGGGGGAGAGTTGGTGCTCTACCGGGGATTAACTGCCAAACCGAGCGCGACACCCGCTCCTACTCCCCCACTCCAGCCAGTCGGAGCCGGCGTGCCAGTCACTCCACCGTTGCAAACGCGTTCGGGTGAAGAGGAAGCCAAACCATGAGCACACCCTGACCGACCGACGCATTCACGCGTACGCCCGCTCGAAGAGCATGAGGATATCCTCCAAGCCGGTCTTGCGGGGGTTGACCGGGATGTTCCCGCTCTTCATCGCGTCGGCGGCCATCGCCGGGAACGCTTCCCGCCGCGCGCCCAGGGCGGCCAGGTTGGCCGGGATGCCGACGTCGGCGGACAGCGTCCGGACGGCGGCCACGGCGCGCCGAGCGGCGTCCATCGCGCTCAGCCCGCGCACCTCTTCTCCCATCGCCGCCGCGATCCGGGCATACTGGTCGGGACACGCCATCAGGTTGTACTCCATCACGTGCGGGAGCAGCACCGCGTTCGCCACGCCGTGTGGGATGTTGAAATGAGCGCCGAGCGGATGGGCCATCGCGTGCACGTTGCCCAGCCGGGTGAACGCGAACGAGTGCCCGGCTAACGTCGCGGCGATGAGCATCTGTTCGGTCGCGGCGACGTGATGGTCGCTGGCCGCCGCCTGGCGCAGGTTGGCGGCGATCAGTTCGATCGCCTGGATGGCGAAGGCGCGCGTGACCGTATTGCCCGCCAGACAGACGTACGCTTCGATCCCGTGCGTGAGCGCATCCATCCCCGTCGCTCCGGCGATGGGGATGGGCAGCCGGACGGACAGGTCGGGGTCGAGGACGGCGGCGGCCGGCACGATGAGCGGGCTCCCGATCGTGGCCTTGAACTGCCGGCTCCGGTCGGTGATGACGCTGAACGGCGTCACTTCGCTCCCCGTCCCGTACGTCGTCGGAATGCAGAGCAGGAACGGGATCGGCTGGCGGACCTTGTTGATCCCCTCGTACTCCATCACCCGGCCGCCGTTCGTCGCTAAGATACCCGTCCCCTTGGCCACGTCCATCGAACTCCCCCCGCCGATGGCGATCAGCATCCCGCATCCGTCGTCCAGGTACCGCCGGGCGCACCGCTCGACCGTCTCGGCGCTGGGGTTGGCCTCTGTCTCGTCGAAGACGGCGTACGACCGGCCAGCGCGGTCGAGGACGGCGGTGAGCCGGTCGAGCAGCCCCACGCTCCGAATCCCCGGGTCGGTGACGATCAGCGTCCGCCCCTCTCCGGCGTCCTCTAACAGACGGGGCACCTGCTGGATGGCACCGGGACCGAAGACGAGCCGGGTGGGCGCGGCAAACTCAAAGAGGGTCTGGTAGGGCATAGTCAGGCTCCAAGAAAGGCGAAAAGGGAGAAAGACAGTGACAAGTGACGAGTGACAAGTGACGAGAAAACGTAGTACGCGATACTCCCCGTGTCAACCGTTTTCTGGCCTTTCCCCTTGACGCCCGCGAAGCGTCGGATTACATTGGATCATGTATGCACTTTACCCTCAACACTCAGTCCCTCCTCTGGCTGGCCTTCACGGCGGTCGCGGTCATCGTGTTCATCGTCTGGGCGTACCGGCAAGTCGTCGCCCAGCTTGCCGGCCGGACCGGATGGCTGCTGACCTGCCTCCGGATCGGCGCAGTCGGTCTGCTCCTCTTCACGATCTGCGAACCCGCCGTCAGCTTCGCGTTCCGCCGCACGGATAAGGCGACCGTCCTCCTCCTGGTCGACACGTCGGACAGCATAAGCATCACCGACCGGTTGGGCAATCGAGCCCAGGCCGCCAGCCGGTTGTTGACCGGCAGCTGGTTCAAGACCCTGGACGACCGGTACCGGGTCCAGCCCTACCGGTTCGCGGAGAGCGTGGCTCCCCTGACCGAACGCGAGTTTGACCCGGTGCCCGTCCAGAAGAACGGGACCGACATCGGGGCGGCGCTCGACTTCGTGAAGACTCGCACGGATGAAGAACAGGTGGCTGGCGTGATTCTCGTGACGGACGGCAACCCCACGGTCGGGCGAGACCCGCTGCGGGCAGCCGCCGGTCTCGGCCTGCCGGTCTACACGATCGGGATCGGGGATACGACCGAGCCGCAAGACGCCGCCGTGGTCAAGCACCTGACGAACGACATCGCTTACGCCAACAGCAAGGTGCCCGTCGAAGTCACCATCCGGAGCAACGGGTTCGACGGGGTGCGAGTGCCGGTCACCCTGTCCGAGGGGACGCGGGTGATCGACACCCAGTACGTGACCCTCAGCGGAGGGGAGCGTGAGCAGTCCGTCATGCTCCATCTCGTCCCGACAGAAGACGGGGCGCATCAGTACACCGTGACGATCCCCGTCCAGCCACGGGAACAGATTCCGCAGAATAACAGCTACGGGTTTACGATCAAAGTCCTGAAGGAGAAATTAGGTATCCTGTACATCGAGGGGAGTCCGCGGGCGGACGTCACCTTTCTCAAGCGCACCCTCGAGCGAGACCCCAACGTCGAGGTCACGAGCCTGATCGCGCGGCCGGACGGGAGTTTCTACCCGAAACCCCTCCCGGCCACGCGTGCGGAGTGGTTCCGGTACGACCTGGTCATCCTGGGGAGCCTCCCGGCCGCCCGGCTTCAGCGCTGGGACCGGCAGATCGTCGAGTTCGTCGAGCAGAAAGGGGGAGGACTGATCGCCTTGGGCGGCCACCGGAGTTTTGAACTCGGCGGCTACGCGGGAACCCCGCTGGGGAGTCTGATGCCGGTGATCATCCCGGCCGTCAACCGGGGGGTGCTCGAAGGACTGTTCACCCCGGACCTCACCCCGGACGGACGAGACCATCCTGTCACGCAACTGGACGACGACCCGCTCCGCTCCGCGCGACGATGGGGAGAGCTGCCTCCCCTGCCGGGGATCAACCAGGTCGGCCCCGCTAAACCCGGAGCGATCGTCCTGGCGGTGCACCCGACCTGGAAGGCCGGCGGGCGGAACGCCCCGGTCATCGCCGTCCAGCGGTACGGCCTGGGCAAGGTCATGGCGATCACCGCGTACGACCTGTGGCGCTGGGACCTGATGATGTGGGGGACGGGCGGGACGAGCGTCAGCTACGAACGATTCTGGAACAACATCGTCCGGTGGTTGACGACGCGGGAGGGCAGCCAGCGCGTCCGGGTCGCCGCCGGCAAGGAACACTACCGGGGGGGCGAGCCGGTCGATCTCACCGGCCAGGTGTATGACGAGAGTTATCATCCCCTCGACGGTGCGACGGTCACCGTCACGGTCGTCCCGAAGACGGCCGGCGGCCAGAGAGCGGAGGTTGAGTTTACTCCCGCCGGGAACGGCTCAGGGCGGTATGGGACGACCGTCCGCGGACTGCCGTCCGGCGAGTACGCCTTCACGGCGCGAGCGGTCAGGGACGGCCGCGAGCTGGGGAGCGACAGCGGACGGTTCCGGGTCGGAGAGTTGAACGTCGAATACCTCAGAGCCCGGATGAACCAGGACCTCCTCGTCCGCTTAGCGTCGATGACCGGGGGACGGTTTTACCGGGTCTCCGAAGCCGACCGGCTGCTGAGCGAGGTGCGCTTTCCGGCCCCCAGCATCGCGCGGACGAATGAAGTCCAGCTCTGGAATCACCCGGCGATGCTCATCCTGTTCATCCTGCTGCTCTCGGCGGAATGGTTCATCCGGCGACAGCGGGGGTTGATGTGAGGGGTAGTCGGTAGTCGGTGGTCGGTGAAAATCAGTGACGAGTGACCAGTGACGAGTGACGAGCGAAAAACAGTGAAGAAGGGGTCATTCCCGCGAAAGCGAAATCCAAGTATTTCTCTTGACTTTTCTTCTGACTGATCGTAGCTTGCAAGCGTGAAGATCGTGCGCCGTTAGGGGTGGCTCGGACGCGAGCCTGAGAGTGACGAACCCTTCGAACCTGACCTGGGTCATACCAGCGTAGGGAAACGGCTGAGGATGGACAGCCGTTTCACATCGAGACGGCTGATTTTGTTTGGAGGCCTCCGTGCCGCGATCCCCGGACGTGCTCGTCATCGGTGGCGGGGTGATCGGACTGGCCATCGCGCGCCGGGTGGCGCAACGCGGCGGCCGGGTGACGGTGATCGAGCGGGGCGTGCCCGGTCATGAGGCCTCGTGGGCGGCCGCCGGGATGTTAGCGCCGCAGTGCGAGAGCGACACGATCGACCCCTTCTTCGACCTGTGCCGGGCCAGCCTGGGACTGTACCCGGCGTTTGCCCATGCCCTCCGGGACGAGGCCGGGATGGAGATCGAGTACCGCGTCGACGGCACGCTCTACCCGGCGCTGGATGACCGGGAACAGAAGACGCTGGAGCAACGCTACCAGCGGCAGCGTGAGGCCGGCCTGCCGGTCGTGCGGTTGACGGCGAAAGAAGCCCGGACGATCGAGCCGAACCTGTCCAACCGGGTTCAGATGGCTCTGTCGTTCCCGGACGATCATCAGGTGGATAACCGGAAACTGGCGCAGGCGCTCGTCGTCGCGGCCAGACGGGCGGGGGTGGATGTTCGTGAGGGGGTCACGATCACCCGGATTCTCACGGATGGCGACCGTGTCATCGGCGCGGTAACTAAGACAGAGGAGTGGCATCCGGATGTGGTCGTGAACGCCGCCGGGTGCTGGGCGAGCGTCCTGAACGGGCTGCCTCCGGGCGCCTGCCCGCCCATCCGGCCAATCCGCGGCCAGATGCTGTCCCTCGACGTGAGCGCGTCACCCCCGTTCCGTCGTGTGATCTATTCTCACCGGAGCTACCTGGTGCCGCGCGCCGACGGGCGGCTCCTCATCGGCGCGACGGTCGAGGAGGCCGGGTTCAAGAAACAGGTGACCGTCGGGGGCATCCTGAAACTCTTCAAGGGCGCGCTCGACCTGGCCCCATCGCTCCGGGAGTATCCGGTTGAATCGACCTGGTCCGGCCTCCGGCCCGCCTCCCCGGACCGGCTGCCGGTGCTCGGCCCGGCGGCGCTCGACGGTCTCATCTTAGCCACCGGACACTACCGCAACGGGATTCTCCTCGCCCCGATCACGGGCGAGCTGATCTCAGACGTCATCACGACCGGGGACATCCCCCCCATGATGCGCCCGTTCCTGCCGGGAAGGTTTGAGAGGGTATGACCGTCACCGTCAACGGAACCGTCCATGAATTCGACCGCGCGATGAGCATGGCCGACTTGTTATGCCTTTTTGATATCAAGTCAGACGGCATCGCGGTCGCACTCAACGCGTCGGTCGTCCATCGCCAAGACCTGTCTCAGATGATGCTTCGCGACGGGGACATCGTCGAGATCATCCGCGCCGTCGCGGGCGGGTAAACTCAACGTTAGAACGTTCACACGTTTGCACGTTCACACGTTTAACCCCCGCCTTGGTTTTAACGTTTAAACGTTCTAACGTGCAAACGTGTCAACGCTCTTTAGAAAGGAGCACACTCTTATGTCCAGCACACTGAAGATCGGAGACCGGGAGTTTCATTCCCGGCTGATTTTGGGGACGGGCAAATACCCCAACTTTGACGCCATGGTACAATCGTTCGAGGCGAGCGGGACGGAGATGGTCACCGTCGCCATCCGCCGGGTGAACCTCGACGATAAGTCTGGCCAGTCGTTGCTCGATTACATCGACCGCAAGAAGTACACCCTGCTGCCCAACACCGCCGGGTGTTACACCGCCAAGGACGCGATCCTGACCTGCGAGCTGGCGCGTGAGGCGCTCGGGACGGACATCGTGAAGCTCGAAGTGATCGGGGACGAGCGCACGTTGTTCCCAGACAACGAAGCGACGATCGAAGCGGCGCGGGTCCTCATCAACAAAGGGTTCACTGTCCTCCCGTACACGATCGATGACCCGGTGGTGTGTAAGAAACTCGAGGCGATCGGGTGCGCGGCCGTCATGCCGCTTGCCGCGCCCATCGGCTCCGGGCTGGGCATCCGGAACCCGTACAACATCATGATCATCGTGGAGCATAGCCACGTCCCGGTGATCGTGGACGCCGGGGTGGGCATCGCCTCGGACGCGGCGGTGGCGATGGAGCTGGGGTGCGACGGGGTGCTGATGAACACGGGCATCGCGGGCGCGAAAGACCCGGTCAAGATGGCGGAAGCGATGCGGAAGGCGGTCGAGGCGGGGCGTCTGGCGTTCGAGGCGGGACGGATTCCGAAGAAGCTGTACGCGACGGCGTCCAGTCCGTTGACCGGGGTGATCGGGACGGCGGCGTCGTAACATACCCGATCACGCCCCTCCGGGGCTGAGGCCCGGCTCGATGCCCAGCGCCTTCATCTTCTTGTACAGGTACGTGTACTCCAGTCCCAGCGCCCGCGCGGCGGCCTCCACCTGCCACTGATGGGCGATCAGACGGCGCAGGATGAAGTCGCGCTCGAATTGAGACCGGGCCTCTCGCAGGGTCGCTGAGTCTCCCTGCGCGGAGCCTTGATCCGTTGGGATTCCCCCATCCAGAATTGTCCTCACATCCTGCCCGGCGATCTCCGTCCCATCCACCAGCAGAGCGAGCTTCTGCGCCGCATGTTTGAGTTCCCGCACGTTCCCCGGCCAGTCCCGCGCCATCAACCGGTCGAGCGCCTCCGGTAGTGCTACTTTGGATGAAAAGTGATTCTCCTGGCAGAATTCCGCCAGGAAGTGCTGGATCAACTCCGGGATGTCCGACCGTCGCTCCCGGAGGGGCGGGATACGGATCGTCATCACGTTGAGCCGGTGGTACAGGTCCTCCCGGAACCGGCCGGCCGTCATCTCCGCTTTCAGGTCCTTGTTCGTCGCCGCCAGCACCCGCACCGACACGCTCATCGGGCGATCCTGGCCTAACGGCTCGACCTCGCCAGACTCCAGCACCCGCAGAACCTTCGCCTGGGCCGCCAGGCTCATGTCCCCGACCTCATCCAGGAATAACGTCCCCCGGTCCGCCGATTGCACCTTCCCGATGCGACTGCGGACCGCGCCGGTAAACGCCCCGCGGCCGTGACCGAACAGCTCGCTCTCGATCAGCTCACCGGGGAGCGCCGCGCAGTTCACGACGACGTACGGCCCGCCCGCGCGACCGCTGGCCGCATGGATCGCCCGCGCGATCAACTCCTTCCCTGTCCCACTTTCCCCTTGAATCAGCACTGTGACCGTCGTCCCGGCCACCTTCGCCATCAGGTCAGCGATCTGGCGCATCGAAGCGCTCCGTCCGACGATCGCCGCCTGCACCCGCAACCGGGTGACGAACTGCGAGTGCTCGTGCCGCAATCGCGCATGGTCGAGCGCGCGCCGGATCGTCAGGCCGACGTGCTCGACGTGCAGCGGTTTCTCCAAGAAATCATACGCCCCTAATTTCATCGCCTCCACCGCCGTCTGGATCGTCCCGTACGCGGTGAACACGATAACGGGCATCGTTGTCGTGCGGTCTCCGAGCGCCCGAAGGATGGTCAGCCCGTCGAGTTGAGGCATCTTCAGGTCGAGCAGTAGCAGATCGACCCGCTCGTCCTGGAGCTTCTTGAGCGCCTCCAGTCCATCCTCGGCCTGCACGACCCGGTAGCCGTCCTCCTCGAGGACCTTCCCCAGGGTCGCCCGCGTCCGGGCGTCGTCGTCGGCGATGAGAATAGTGAGCGTTGACACGTTGGAACGTTAGAACGTTGGAACGTTAAAAGATGAGAACAGAGACGATGATCCACAGAGTCATCGCTCTTCGAATGTAGATTTGAACGTGCAAACGTGTTAACGTTCGAACGTTCAAACGTTCAGCGTCATCGTCACCACCGTCCCCGCGCCCTCCCGGCTGCGCAGGTCGAGCGTGCCGCCGTGCGCCTCGACGAGGTGCCGGGCGATGGGCAGGCCGAACCCGGTGCCGGACGGCTTCGTCGTGAACGTCGGCTCGAACACCTTCGCAAGATGGGCTTCAGGAATGCCCGCGCCGGTATCCATTACCTCGATCACGATCGTGCGAGCCACGACGCCGTTCGACTCCAGCCGCTCGCTGGATCGGGTGATGATGATGATCTGTCCGTGTTGCCCGTCCATCGCGGCGACCGCGTTCTCGATGAGGTTCTCGAGGACCATTCCTAAGACATCTGGATCGACGTAGATCATCGGCAGGCCCTCTTCCGTCTTCAGCACGATCTCGGCCGGCAGCAAGACGGTCTGCTGGTAGAACGCGGCGCGTTCTTTGAGATAGGGGTTGACATCGAGCGGTTGCTTCTTCAGGTGGACGCAGTCCACGAAGCGCATGACCGCGTTCGCGCGCTGTCCCAGGCGTTCCATCTCATCCAGGATGACAGTGAACGATGGCGTATGCTCAGGACCGGTCTGCTGCATCAGCCGGCGGAGGGTCAGGGACATGACGTTGAGCGGGCTTTTCAACTCATGCGCGAGCGCCTGCGCGACCGTCGCCCACGCGAGGACAAAGGGCATCCCGTCCGACTGCGGAGACGGAGACGAGCGTCGCGTGCGCCGGACGTAGAGGAGCAGCATAGCGGCAGTGATCGCCACGCCCGAGATGAAAACACCAGCGTACCGCAGGAGTGACAGATCCAGCCGGCTGAGGACGGGGGCGGGCCGGAGGTCGTAGACACTAAATACATCAGAGGGCTGCCGCACCAGGAAGGAAAATGGACTTTCTGATGGTCCCAGCTGGACAAGATATATCTGTCTCCCCTCTTTCAACGTTGCCATCGGTCGGAAGCGATCGTCCAGCACGAGCAATCCCGCTTCCTGTACGACGCAGTAGATTTCAGGCCGGCCGTCCCGATTGAAGTCATAGACCTGTACCCCGGTCGGCTTCCCGGTGTTGTACTCCAGGACGGTCTTGAGGGATTCATCCAGCGCGGCGACCAGGCCCTGAGCGGTTCCGACGATGATCTCATCCCGGCCGTCTCGATTCAGTTCTGTCGTGAGGATAGAAAGCACTGACCACGGGCTATTCCAGCGATGGAGCATGCGTCCGGTCTTCCCATCCCAGATGCCGATCTGACCAACGTTGGGTTCAGTACGCGGTCCATCCAAGGCAGTCACAATTTCAGGAATACGATCTCCGTTCACATCCGCCGCTGTTGCTTTCACAACTGTAGACGTCCCGCCGAGGCGCTGCTGCCAGAGAAGATGTCCTTGATTGTCGAGAACGATCAAGTAGCTGTGGAGATCATCCGTTCCGTTCGCATCGGCTCCGTTCCCTGGAGTCACGGTTCCGATCAGAATCTCATCACGCTGGTCACCGGTCAGGTCTTGGATGGAGATGGAGTTAGGGACTGTCCCCATCGGATAGAACCACAAGACAGTTCCGGCCCGTCCGTCGAGCGCGACGATTCCGCGCGGGGTCAAATCGAATCCGGTTTTGATCTGGCCGATGAGGTCAGGCCGGCGGTCTCCGTTCACGTCCGTTGTTCCAATGATCATGATTCTCGAATCGAGCGTCCCGTCTCTATTGGTATCCTTGAGCTGGACGATATCTGCAGTCCAGCGCGGGAGCGGTTGGGGGCGCTCCAGGACTGCCTGGTCATAGACCTTCAGTAGGAGATGATCTCCTTCAATGAGACCGATACAGATTTCATCACGATGATCGCCGTCCAGGTCGACATTCCCGGAGAAGTCAAACGGCATTGGAAGGTTCAGTTGCCATCGGACCCGAGTGCCAGAGGGGAGGATAACATGGAGCATCAGGGCGTACGGCCCTGCGGGAACTTTGCCATAGGACGACAGTTCCATCTGTCCGTCCTGATCGATATCTAAGACCCCGTGAAAGTTACTTTCCGTGAACGTAAACCGCTGGCGGAAGATGTAGGGGAGCGAGGCGGGCGAATCAGACGAAGCGGGCGCACAGGCGACGCATGTGAGGGCGAGCAGGCTGCTCGTGAGCACGACAAGACGGAGCGGCGTCATGGGCTTCTCACGGTTGAGGAGGCGCGAACACCAGAGACATGACGATGTACGAAAGAGAAGTATCGAACGCAGTAAAGTAGAGAGTGTTCATTGCATGAAATGATAAATCAATATACGCCGATTGGCACAAAACGACAAGAGGGTTCTCAAGAGAGGCTGGAAGGGAACACCGGGGCATGATGAGCAACATCTTGAGGGGCAAGCTCTTTCGAGAAGGCCGATTGGAGTGTCGAAACCAGGCTGACGACTGGCATGGTGTTTGCAATCAAGTCTCAAGGGTAAATCATTCATCACGCGAACTCTCCATGTCATCCTTACTGCCGCTGTCATTCCCGCGCAAGCGGGAATCCATCACTTTTCTGCGATGCTGATTGGATTTCTGCGTTCACGGGAATGATATCATGCAGAACGTGAGTTTTTCAACCAAAGGGGGGTACTTATGAAACGGCAAAGAATGTCTGTGTTGCTGTTCATTATGACAATCGGACTCATTGTGACGATGGAGACCGTATCGGCTCAGGTGCCAGGTACCATTATGACGGTTGCCGGAGATGGGTTTGTTTTCATCGATTCTAACGGTGATATCAATGGTCGTTTCGCGGGTGATTGGGGCCCAGCCACTCTGGCCAGCACGAATAGAGCCCATAAGATTGCTCTGGATGGAGCTGGAAATCTCTATATCGCGGATTCCGGTAACAACCGCGTTCGGCGGGTCGATGCGATTACCAAAATTATCACGACGGTGGCCGGTAATGGAACCGCGGGCTTCTCCGGGGACGGCGGCCCGGCAACCCTGGCCAGCTTGAATAACCCTGATGATGTGTTTGTCGATGGAGCCGGCAACCTGTATATCGCGGATGAAAAGAACGACTGCATCCGGAAAGTAGACTACAGTACCGATATCAGAGGGATCATTACCACGTTTGTCAGTGGTCTGAACAAACCCACAGATGTGTGGATGGATGAAGCAGGAAACTTGTACATCTCCGATCACGTCAATAATCAGATTGTAAAGCGTGATCCTGGTGGGACCGTCACCGTAATCATTGGTGGTCTGAACCGTCCACGTGGTATTGTGGTGGATGGTTCTGGGAATCTCTACATCGCAGATCGAGACAACCATCGCGTCCTGAAGCGTAACCTCAGCACAGGGATTACCACCACTGTAGCGGGCAATGGGACTGAAGGCTTCTTCGGAGATGAAGGCCAGGCAACTCTGGCTCGCCTGGCGGGACCTGAAGATGTGACCATAGATGGTTCAGGGAACCTCTATATCGCAGATAGGTGGAACCATCGGGTTCGGAGGGTAGACAACGGGGTCATCACGACGGTTGTTGGAAGTGGGCCTACTGGCCCCGGGAATGGTGATTTTACTGAGGATGGCATACCGGCGACTGAAGCACGCTTTAATAGCATTACCAGTGTATTTCTAGATGGAGCTGGAGAGCTTTACTTTATCGATTACTATAACCAGCTCACCCGGAAGGTGATTGCTACCCCGATCAACCAGCAGCCGGTAGCCAATGCGGGAGGGCCGTACAACGTGGATGAAGGCGGTTCGGTGAGCGTTACCGCGAGTGGGAGTGATCCGGATGCCGGAGATGTCCTGACCTTCGCCTGGGACCTGGATAACAACGGTTCCTTCGAGACCCCCGGCCAGAGCGTAACGTTTTCGGCTGTTGGACTGGATGGCCCCAGCCCCCACCCCATCGCAGTCAAGGCCACCGACAGCGGGGGACTGTTCGCCACGGCTCAGGCCACCGTCAATGTTCTGAACGTCGCACCCACGGTGGGCACGATCACCGCTCCGATCGACCCCATCAGCGTGAATACGCCTATCACCGCCAGCGCCCCCTTCGCCGACCCCGGCACGCCGGATACCCACACGGCCGAATGGAGCTGGGGCGACGGCACAACCTCAGCAGGCACGGTCACGGAAACCAATGGGTCAGGCTCGGTGAGTGGGGACCACACCTATACGACGGCGGGCGTCTATACCGTCACGCTGACGGTCACCGACGATGACGGCGGGGCCGGTCAGGCCGTGTTCCAGTTTGTCGTGATCTACGACCCGAGTGCCGGCTTTGTGACCGGCGGCGGCTGGTTCACCTCCCCGCCCGGCGCCTACACGGCCAACCCCACCCTCACGGGCAAAGCCACCGTCGGGTTCGTGTCCAAATACTTGCCCGGCGCCACGACCCCTTCCGGCAATACCCAGTTTCAGTTCAAGGCGGGGGACCTGACCTTCAAGAGCACCAGCTACGAGTGGCTGGTGGTGGCAGGCGCGCAGGCCAAGTACAAAGGCACGGGCACGATCAACGGCAGTGGGAGTTATACCTTCCAGGTGAGTGCGACGGATGGGCAGGTGTCTGGTGGAGGCGGTGTGGATAAGTTCCGAATCAAGATTCAGGGGCCGGGAGGGATGGTGTATGACAACCAGCCGGGCGCGGGAGACGATGCGGAGCCGACGACCGCGCTGGAGGGCGGGAGCATCGTGATTCACAAGAATGCGGCGGCGAAGCCGGTGGTGGCGGAGGCTCTGCCGCCGACGTTTGCACTCAGACCGAACCGGCCGAACCCGTTCAACCCAACCACCCGGATTGCCTATGAGGTGCCCCAGCGTGCCCAGATCACCCTGGCGGTGTA
>JACQVL010000052.1 GCA_016209865.1 Candidatus Latescibacterota bacterium
GGGGACATGCTGTCGTCCGTGCGCTGCGGCCTCCGGGCGACGCCGCCGGACAGGCCGGTGCTGATCGCCTTAGGCGACCAGCCGCTCATCACGCCAGAGTTGGTTGACCGTCTCATCGAGACGTTCGAGCAGGGGCATCGAGGGATGGTTATTCCGGTGTACCAGGGAAAACGCGGCCATCCGGTCATCCTCGACGCCCGGTACCGGGATGAAATTCTGACGTTGCACGGGGAAGGCGGACTGAAGCAGCTCCGCGACCGTCATCCGGACGAGGTGTCGGAAGTGCCGGTCGAGACGGACGCGGTGTTGATCGACCTGGATGATCCCCAGGCGTACCAGGCGGCGTTGAAACGGCTTTCCACCGGGAGTTGAACGATGAGCACTAACGTCTACGTCACACGGCTGCTCCCCCCGGACTCGATGCGTCTGCTCGACGCGGCCTGCGAGGTCGTCGAGGTGAACCCGCACGACCGGACGCTGACGCGGCCGGAATTGCTCGACGCGGTGCGCGGGCGGGACGGTCTCCTGTGCCTGCTCACGGACACGATCGATGAGGAGGTGCTCGCCGCGGCGGCGGGGATCAAGGGAATTGCGAACTACGCGGTCGGGTACAACAACATCGATGTCGCGACGGCCACGCGACGCGGGATTCCGGTCTCCAACACCCCCGGCGTCCTGACAGAGACGACGGCGGACATGGCCTGGGTGCTGATGTTCGCGGTCGCGCGGCGGGTGGTGGAAGGGGACCGGTTCGTCCGGGCTGGAAAGTTCACCGGGTGGGGCCCGATGCTCCTCCTCGGCTCGGATGTCCACGGGAAGACGCTGGGCATCGTCGGGGCCGGACGCATCGGCACGGCGGTCGCCGCCC
This sequence comes from Candidatus Latescibacterota bacterium, assembly GCA_016209865.1. GTDB lineage: Bacteria > JAAXHH01 > JAAXHH01 > JAAXHH01 > JACQVL01 > JACQVL01. The sequence continues at coordinate 869 of JACQVL010000052.1, forward strand.
GGGCGGCCGGGTTTTCGATGCGGGTGGTCTACACGGATGAGGTGCGAAGCGAGGCGCTGGAAGCCCTCGGAGCCCGGCGTCTCGCCCTGGACGACGTGTTGCGCGAAGCCGATTTCATCTCCCTCCATGTGCCGTTGATGCCGGAGACCCACCATCTGATCGGGGAGCGAGCGCTGGACCTGATGAAGCCGACCGCGTACCTGATCAACACCTCCCGTGGGCCGGTGGTGGATGAAAAGGCACTCGTCAAGGCGCTCCAGGACAAACGAATCGCCGGAGCCGGGCTGGATGTGTTCGAGCAGGAACCGGCCCTGGCGCCGGGGCTGGTCGACCTGGACAACGTCGTCATCGTGCCTCACATCGCCAGCGCGACGGTCGAAACCCGGACGAAGATGGGCAACATGGCGGTCACGAACTTGCTGGCGATGCTCCGGGGGGAGGATCCTCCTAACTGTGTGAACCCGGAGTGGCGGCAGCAGCGGTGATTTTGGATTTTAGATTTTGGATTTTGGATCAATGAGGAGATGGGCGGACTATTCCATATTACACCCGGTGTCAGTCCCGCGAAAGCGGGAATCCATTTCTTTCCATAAGGGAGCTCAGGATGAAACTCGTCTCATTCGGAGAATACGGACATGAACGGGTTGGCGTGGTCGTGGAGGATGACATCATCGACCTGAACGCGGCGGAGCCGGAACTGCCGTCGACGATGATCGAACTCCTGGCCGGGGATTACTTAGGGGCGGCGGAACAGGGCGCGCGCGGCGCGGCCGCCCTCGGTCCGGACGTGCGATTCAAGCTGGGAAGCGTTCGCTTAGGCGCGCCCGTTCCCCGTCCATCGAAGGTCGTCTGTCTGGGCCTCAACTACCGCGACCACGCGGAAGAGCAGAACACGCCCCTGCCGGAACGACCGCTCCTCTTCTCGAAGGCGTCCTCTTGTGTGATCGGTCCCTCCGACGACATCGTCCTGCCGGCGGACAGCCAGCAGGTCGACTACGAAGTGGAGTTTGCGATCGTCATCGGCCACACGGCAACGAAGGTGTCGGTGGAGGCGGCGTACGAGTACATCGCCGGGTACACGGTGATGAACGACGTGAGCGCGCGGAATGTCCAGTTCGAGCAGAAACAATGGCACCAGGGCAAGAGCTACGACACGTTCGGCCCGATGGGGCCGTACCTGGTCACGCGGGATGAGATTCCCCATCCCCACACCCTCAACGTCCGGCTCGTCCTGAACGGCCAGACGATGCAGAACAGCACCACGTCAAACCTGATCTTCAACGTCCCCTACCTTGTCTCCCACATCTCGAAGATCATGACTCTCTACCCCGGCGATGTGATCTCGACCGGCACCCCGGCCGGCGTCGGCGTATTCCGGAAACCGCCCGTCTTCCTCAAGCCTGGGGACGTGGTGGAGACGATCATCGACGGCATCGGAACGATGGGGAATAGAGTAAGAAGATAAGGACAAAGGACGAAGGACGAAAAAGAAAAGAGCGAACATAAAATACTGTTCTTTTCGTCCTTTGTACTTCAGCCTTCGTCCTTGCTTTTTTCGTCCTTTGTCCTTCGTACTTCGTCCTTACAAAAGAGGTGAATCATGGCTCAGTTGACACGAGACGACGTGTTGCGTCGAGCGGAGAAGACGAAAGACCTGACCGGACTCGACCTCAGCGGGATTGATTTTGAGGGCGCGAGCCTGGTCCGGGTGAACTTCCGGTCGGCCATCCTCGATGGGGCGGTCTTCCGTGGAGCGGACCTGACGGAAGCCGAGTTCCGGGATGCCCGGCTCGTCAACGCTGACCTGCGCCGGGCGAAGCTCCGGCACGCGGTGTTGATCGGAGCGAACATCGAGGGGGCGAACTTCGAGGACGCGGATATGTTAGGCGCGTTCCTGAACGGCACACACGCGGCTGGGGCGAACTTCAAGCGCGCCGACCTCCGGGCGGCCCGGATCGGCGTCCCGACGTTCCAGCCGGCCGACCCGTTCGGGTCGGTGACGACGTTCGAGGGGGCGAACCTGGAGTGGTCGCTCTTCGGTGGAGTGGATTTGACGGGCGTGGATTTTCGCGGGGCGAACCTGTCCCATGCTCATCTGTATGAGGCGGAGATTCGCGGGGCGCTGCTCGACGGCGCCACTCTGACGGGGGTTCGACTCAAGTATCAGCCGAAGGAATATGCGACAGCATAGTGGCCAGCTCTCCGACCTCCGTCACCGGCCGGCGGCAGACAAAATTTTCGCACACGTACACCGTGGGCTTCCCGTCGATCTGTGGCCGGTCTGCGAGGAGCGGAATGAGACCGGGCGCCTCCTTGTCCCCGGCAGCCGGATCATACCACGCGAGCACCTTGTGCGGCAGGAACTGTTCATGGATGGCGCGCAGCAGTCTTTGTGTTTCTGGAGCATCCGTCGAGCCGATGATGGCGATCTCTTTCGGTCGTTCGAGGGAGAACGCGAGCGCGCAGAGGAGCTGGCCGAACCCGGCCGGCGCCGCCGACATGAAATCGTTCAAGAGCACGAAGATTCGTTCGGCTTTCTGGACGAACTCCTCCTGCCTCGTCAGCGCCGCTAACCGGAGCAGGTTGAGCGCCCCGATCGAGTTGCCCGACGGGATGGCGTTGTCGTACGGGTTCTTCGACCGGACAATGAGCGCTTCGTGATCGGCGCTCGTGAAGAAAAACCCGCCGTCCGTCTCATCCCAGAACTGCTCGACCATCGTCTCGTTCAACTCTAACGCCCGCCTGAACCACTCGACGTTGAACGTCGCCTCGTACAGGTCGAGCAGGGCGCTGACGGTAAACGCGTAGTCGTCCAGGTACCCGTTGAGCTTCGCGATCCCGTCCTTGTACACATGCAACAGCCGACCGTCTTGGTAGAGCGTGTCGAGGATGAACCGCATCGACCGCTCCGCCGCGTCCAGATGCGCCGGGTCGCCCAGGACGCTGTACGCCTGAGCCAGACTCCCGATCATCAGCCCGTTCCAGTCGGTCAACACTTTCTCGTCCCGGCCCGGCTTGACCCGCTGCTCGCGCAGAGCGAACAACGTCGCCCGTCCCTCCTCGATCACCCGGCGGAACTTTGCCTCGTCCATCTTGAGATGGGCCGCCAGAATGTCCAGCGAAACCGGGACGTGCAGGATGCTCGTCCCGTGTTCAAAGTTCCCTCCTTCTTCAACTCCATAATACCGGCAGACGAGCGCGCCCTTCTCCGCGCCCAGCGCCGCCGCGATCTCGTCGGGCGTCCAGACGAAGAACTTGCCCTCCTCGCCCTCACTGTCCGCGTCCTGCGTGGCGTAGAACCCGCCGCCCGGTTGGAGCATCTCCCGGATGACGTACGCGGCGGTCTCCTCCACGACCCGCCGGAACAGCGGGTCTTTGGTCGCCTGGTATGCCTCGACGTACGTCCGCAGCAAGAGCGCGTTGTCGTAGAGCATCTTCTCGAAATGCGGGACGAGCCAGCGGGCATCGACGGAGTACCGGTGGAACCCGCCGCCCAACTGGTCGTAGATGCCGCCCGTCGCCATCTTGCGGAGACTCAACGTCGCCATCTCCAGGGCGGTCTGCGTGCCCGTCCGGTGGTACTCCCGGAGACAGAACGAGAGGTTCATCGAGCCGGGGAATTTTGGCTGAGACCCGAACCCGCCATGGAGATGGTCAAAATTCCCAGACAGCGCCCTGAACGCCTCGTCGAGGAGGTTCGGGTTGATGGCGGCCGACTGTGACTTGAGCCGGGCGATCGTGTTCAAGTGTTCCCGTAGTTTTTCTCCCTGCTGCTCAATGTCCGACCGATGCTCCTTGTAATATTGCGCCACGGCGAGCAAGACGCGCGGAAAACCCGGACGGCCGGACCGGTCGTCCGGCGGGAAGTACGTCCCTCCGTAGAACGGCTTGAGGTCGGGCGTCAGGAACACCGTCATCGGCCAGCCGCCGCTACCAGTCATCGCCTGCACCGCGTTCATATAGATGTCGTCGAGGTCAGGACGTTCCTCTCGATCCACTTTGATATTCACAAAAGACTCGTTCATGGTGCGCGCGATGGCCGGATTCTCGAACGACTCGTGCTCCATCACGTGGCACCAGTGGCAGGCGGAGTAGCCGATGGACAGCAGGATCGGCCGGTCCTCCGTCCGCGCCCGCTTCAGCGCTTCCTCTCCCCACGAATACCAGTCGACCGGGTTGTGCGCGTGCTGGCGCAGGTACGGGCTGGTCTCGTGGATGAGACGGTTCGTGTTTGTAGAAGTTGACACCGGGCACTCCTCTCTATCGCTCGCGCGCCAGGACAACACGCGCTCTCGTTTGTGCGCCCATGCGCCGGACCGTCCCCGCCCGGAGTAACGCCACGTCGCCGGGCGATAATTCGACCTCCAGCCCGTCGACGGAGAGATGGACGGTTCCCTCCAGCACGCACCAGTGTTCATGACACGGGAGAGGTGTTTCGGCCAGTTCCGACCCGGCGGCGAAGACGACGTGCCGCAGTTCGCTCAACGGACACCGGGGGCCGGGGTCCGGGAACGGGCCGGCGTTGCGCTCGCCAGGGATGACGAACCCGGCGACGGTCGGCACCGGCGGGCCGTCCTCCTCCACCAGGATATGCGTCGGACGTTTCTGCCGTTCGAGTCGAGTGACGAGGGCGTTGTTCTCGTAATCCGTGAACATCTGAAACCGGTGGACGACCCCCATCGGGGTGTAGACAGCGGTGTTGGGGGTCACGTCAAACCGCTCCCCGTTCAGCCAGACCTCGCCCCGTCCGGCGGTGAACAACCAGATCTCGTCGTTGTCGTGGTAATGCGGCTCCACGCCCGTGCCCCGCGTCTGCTGAAACCCTCCACGAAACACGCTGATGACCGTCCATTCCGGGTACACCCCCTGCTCCCAGTAGATGGCGTTCGAGTTCTGCGAACGGATCATGCAGCGGTCAGTCGTGATGACCATCGTGCTTCATCCTCCCGCGCCGTCCGGCAGACCCAGTGTCGGCTGAGGAGCATCTAAGATGTTGCGCACCGTCCGCAGCAGGGTATCCGGGGTGAAGGGTTTCTGGAGCAACGCCGCCCCTGTCCTCAGCACCCCGCGCTGGAGAATGGCGCTGCGAGTGTACCCGGACATGTAGAGGATCCGCACCTCTGGATGGATGTGGACGAGACGTTCAGCCAGCTCCAGACCGGTCATGTACGGCATGACGATATCGGTGACGAGGAGGTGGATCGGTCCCTCGTGCTGCTCTCCGAGATGGAGCGCCTCCTGACCGTGATTGGCGACCAGCATCTGATAGCCTCCCATACTGAGGCTGTGGGCCATGAGAAGCCGGACGGTGGCGTCGTCTTCGACCAGCAGGATCGTCTCAGTGCCCCGTGGCGGGGTCGTCGGTGTCGTGATCTGTGTCGGTAACACCGCCTCCGGGACTCGCGGGAGCGAGATGGTGAACGTCGTCCCCTGGCCCTGGACGCTGTCCACCTCGATCAACCCGCCGCTCTGCGTGACGATCCCGTAGACGATAGACAATCCCAGGCCCGTGCCTTTTCCCGCTTCCTTGGTCGTGAAGAACGGCTCGAAGATATGCGCCTGAGTCTCCTCATCCATCCCGTACCCGGTATCGCGGACGATGAGCCGCACGTACGCCCCGGCCTGGGCGCCCACGTGCCGCCGGGCCTCCTCCTCGCTCAGTGCTCTGTTCTCAGTCTGGATCGTGAGCGTCCCGCCCCGTGGCATCGCATCGCGGGCGTTGACGGCTAAGTTCAGCAGCACCTGCTCGACCTGTCCGGGATCGGCCTTGACCCGTCCCACGTCCGGGGCGAGCACGGTCTCCAACTGGATGTCCTCCCCGATCAACCGGTACAGCATCTTGTTCAGGTCGGTGACGACCGTGTTGAGGTTGAGGACCTGGAGCTGCATCACCTGCCGGCGGCTGAACGCTAAGAGTTGGCGGGTCAGGGCCGCGGCCCGCTCTCCCGCTTTCTTGATCGCTTCGAGCTCCTTGCGGATGGGATCGCCAGGACTGAGGTTGCGCAGGATCATCTCGCTGTAGCCCATCATGATCATCAGCAGGTTGTTGAAATCGTGAGCGATCCCGCTCGCCAGCCGGCCCATCGCTTCCATCTTCTGGGCGTGCCGGAGCTGCGCCTCGCTCTCCTGGAGCGCCGCCTCCATCCGCTTGTGCTCGGTGATATCCGTCAGGAGTCCCGTGAAGCCCACTAAATGACCCTCTTCGACCTGGGGGCGACTCGACGTCCGCACATGCCGGATCGTCCCGTCCTGGTCGACCACGCGGAACTCATGAGGTTCGACGTGACCGGCGCGGGTCCGCTCCAGGCTGGCCTGGAGGCCGGAGCGGTCTGCAGGATAGACGAAACGGGAGAACGGCTGGCCGACCAGGTCGTGCGTTGTGTAGTGAAACAGGCGTTCGATGACCGGACTGATATACGTGATCAGTCCCTGGCCGTCGAGCGTGAAGAGCACATCGTTGATGTTCTCGACCAGTGCCCGGTACCGTTCCTCCGACTGTTGCAGCGCCGCCTCAGCCGGCTGGGGTTTCCTGCGATCGTGGCTCACGATGGTCTGCTCCTGGCTCTACTCGATGAACGGTCCTTCCTTCTCGACACGCTCGTAGACCTGCGCGAACTCCGGCGACCCGTCGTCATCCCATACATCGAGGCCGATCCCGCGGATGTTTCCTTCGAGGAAGCCGGTCAGACGGCTGACGCTGGGGAAGGAGTGCGTGTAGAGGGTGTGGCCGCCGGGCAGCTTCAAGACGCCCAGATGCCGGGGAATCTCCGTGGGCGGGTTGTCGGCGATCCGGGCCAGGGCGTCTTCGTCGACCTCGACGCCCAGGCCTGGCCCCTCGGGCACGGGGGAACTCCCCTCACAGACCTCGATCCGCCCGCCGGTGACGTCTTCCTCGTACTGGTCGTCCAGGTTGGTGGAGTGCGACACGTTGGGCAGCACCGCGCCTAAGTGCAGGGCCATCGCCTTGCACAACGTGCCGCCCGTCAGTTGAATCACCGTGGAGACGTTCGCCTCGGCGCACGCGAACCCTAAACGGATACTCCGACCGATGCCGATCTCCCCGACCATGTAGAGGTCGGCGCAGCCGTGGATGATCTCCGGGCCGCCGCCCAACGGAGGGACGTGCATCAGGAGGGGCAGGTGTGTCTTCTGGCGCAACAGCCGCCAGCCGTCGATATCACGCAACAGCAGCGGGTCTTCGATGAACCCCACGACCGGGGACTTCTCCAGTTCCTGGATGATCCGCAGCACCGCCGTCAAGGGGCGGTTGTGGTTGAAATCGTAGTGCATCTTGAACCCGGCGGGCGCGACGGCCTCGACCGCGCGAGTCTGCTCGAAGACGTCATAGTGCTCGCAGGTGTGGATCTTGAAGATCCTGTAGCCCTCGGCGGCGGCGCGCTGGACTTCGCTGGCCAGGTCACTGGGCGAGGCCGGACGGGTCCAGGCGGCCACGGGGACGCGGTCGCGCACCTTCTGGCCGATGAGCTTGTAGGCGGGGACCTCCAGATGCTTGCCCATCACGTCGTAGAGCGCGCCCATCAGGCCGGAGGGTAGGTCGGCGCCGAGAAAGTCGAACGGGGTGCGGTCGATGAGGGGTTCGAGGCTCGACGCCGGCATCGTGACGTGGCCGCGCGAGTCGCCGTACCCGACGATCCCGTTGTCGGTCGTGACCCTGAAGATCGTCTGGGTGTCGATACCACTGAAGCGGGCCTTCTGATCGGCGTTCCGCGCCGCAAGACGCGGGTTGATGGGCATGACCTCGATATCGATGATCTTCACGCGTGCTCCTTTCATGGAGAGAACGAATTGCCAGGCATCTTCGAGACGATCTTCCCGACTCGCTCTGACAGGTCGTACAGCGACTTCACTGGGACAATGCCCAGCAGACGATGATCACTCACCGCCTTGATCACGGCGGACGCCGCGCAGCCGCATCGGGAGCAATCGGGACTGCCGCCGAGTTGGCAGGGGGTAATCCTGCTGTGTAAATCGGCCGTAACGCTCACCGTCGTCCGGGCGAACAGACATTCGTCGGGCGATTGAGGGGGATGAGACAGTCCGTCGAGGACGGGATCGGGCAATCGCAATTTCGGGAAGGCCGGACGCAACCGGGCCAGTTCTTCCAGCACGGCGGCCCGTTCGGACGGCGAGAGTGTTTCCTCGTCATCCGCGCCCACCTGAGGAGTAAACAGACTGATCCAGATCTTCCTCACCTCAGGCTGGCTCGACCAGAACGAGAGGAATTCCTCAAAGGCGTTCGGATGGCTCGCCATCTGGCGTGTCACCGTGCAGTGCACGCGGATCGCATGTCCCTCGATGTTCTTGAGGATTCGCTCATAGGTGGCGGGCGCTCGTCTCCGGTCATGCTCAGGCTGCAGGCCGTCGATGGACACCGCGATGTGCAGGTCCTTGATGCGATTCCAGTCCCGTGGAATTTCACGGACTGCGCTGGTGACGAGAAGCACCTCGATGCCCATCTCACTCAGGCATGGCAACAGCACGTCCAGCTCTCGGAACCGTACCAGGGGTTCGCCGCCCACGATCGAGATGTGGACCGGACGCTGCCGGTGCACCAGACTCAGCATCCGGTCGATCAATTCCTGCCCTTTGTAGTCGGCCAGGGTTCGCAGCGGCCCAATCTGGCCGAGGTGTTCGGGCTCGTAGGCATAACACCCCGGGCAGCGGAGCGGACACTCCCGCGTAATCTCAATCGACAAGAACGGAGGCGACCCGCGCAGAATGTGCCCCCAGACTCGGAAGAGATCGCGTTTGTTCATAAGAGCCTCTGTCCAGCTCCCGGTGCGCCAGGACTTGTATGGTGTATTTATGAATAAACGTTAATAGACTGATATGTCAATAATTTTAAGAGCGTGTCAGGCTCGACCTCGGACTTCTCATTTTTGCCCCTTTCAAGAAAAAATCTCGTGCGTGGGAACCATACAGGGTATCCCATCGTTTAATTAACAGATTGCTTAAATAGTGAAATTATGGGATATCCACGACAAGGAGGAACGATGTCCGACACCAAATGTATCCGCAAGTTCGTCGAACCGGCGAAGATTCGGGCGCTCCGTAACCTCGTGCGGACGGGCGCAGAACCGATCGAAACCCTTGCCGGGACGTTGCAGGCTACCGGGAATGAGACCCGGCTGATGATCCTCTGGTTGCTCACGATCGAGTCTGAACTTTGTCCATGCGACCTGGCCGATGCCCTCGGTCTCTCGGTTCCGGCGGTCTCGCAGCAACTCCAGAAGTTGCGGGCCCAGCGACTCGTAACCCGGCGGCGTGACGGGGTGACGATCTACTACGCCCTCGCGGATACGCCGTTCACCGCCGTCTTACGGCAGCTTCTGGACACGCAGGTCCCGGCGTTGCTCACGGTTCAACGTTAGTCACCCGCTCACCCTTGTCAAGAGGAGGACATCCGTATGCAGAAGTCCACACTTCCCACCGTCGGCGCGGTCGTTTCCGCCGTGCTCGCGTCCCTGTGCTGTCTTGGGCCGATCGCACTCGCTGCGTTCGGGCTGGTCAGTCTGGGGGGCGTAGACCTTGTGACCACCGTGTTCAACCCATACCGACCGTACCTGATCGGCATCACCGTCGCTCTGCTCGGTGCCGGGTTCTTCGTGACCTACCGGAAGAAAGACGAGACCTGTCAAGAAGGCACCGCCTGCGCCGTTCCTCGTGTGCGCAAGGTGCAGAAAGTCGGGCTCTGGGTGATCGCCGGCATCACCGGCCTGGTGCTGGCGGTGCCGTATCTTCCATGGGCGTCGAGTGCCTCGGCACCGGCCACCGGGCCGACCGAGGTTGCGTATTTCACGGTCAACGGAATGGACTGCGCGGCGTGTGCATCGGGCATTGCGGCTTCACTGACGCGCTACGACGGCATTGCAGACGCCCAGATTGATTATGAAAAGGGGGAAGCAAAGGTCACATACACGCCCGGGACGATCACACCCGAGCAGATCGCCCAGCGCATTACCGAGCAGGGCTTTCCTGCCACTCCCGTGAAGAAACCAATCAGCCAGACGAATGCAAAGTCGGATACGTCGCTGGCGACGGTGACGCTGCGCGTCACTGGCATGACGTGAGGGGGGTGCGCTACCTCAGTGCGGGACGCACTGACCGCCGTGAAAGGGGTCAAGACTGCCGACGTCAGCCTCGAACAAAAGCGGGCCGTGGTGACGTACACATCGAAGAAGGTGAAGCCCGTCCAACTCATCAAGGCTGTCGAAGAAGCAGGGTTCAAAACTCAAGTGGAAGAACCCAGCAAGCGTCCATCAGAAAGGAGTATTTGATGTCCAACTGTTGCACTGTGCCAACGACGACCCCAGAGTGTTGCGTCACAGTGAGTGGCGATGCGGACGCCAGTCCTGTCTGTCGAATCTGCGGGCAGAAGGCGAAGCCGGTGGATCGCATCACCCCGGAACATCTGCTGAAACCCGAGGCCGCAGTCCAGCTCAGGGGCACCGTCTACCACTTCTGCGCCACCCCGACCTGTGACGTGGTGTATTTCTCCAACGCCACCGGGCAATACTTTCATAAGGGTGACGTGACAGTCCGGGTTGGGATGAAAGAGATCGAGGATCCTATCCCGATCTGCTACTGTTTTGACTACACCGTCCGACACATTGAGGATGAGATACGGACGACGGGCGCGACCACGATCCCGGAGCGCATCCGAGCAGAGGTGAAGGCCGGGCATTGCCGATGCGAGGTGATGAATCCTCAGGGCACCTGCTGCCTGGGGAACGTCGCCCGGACGGTGAAGAAGGCGATGGCTGCGGTACAGATTCCGGTAGGAATAGGAGGGTGATCATTATGGCCAAACTCGGTGCACATCTCGACAAGTTTGGGGCAGTGGGATCGGCATTCGCCGCGCTCTGCTGTCTGGGAACTCCGGCGTTGCTTTCATTGCTGTCTGCCATCGGCCTGGGCTTCCTGATCAACGACGCAATCTAGTTAACGCTCATGTACGTGTTCCTGGCCCTCAGCGTGATCGGGCTGTCCCGGTCGTGTGCGCGGCATCGGAAGCCCTACCCGCTCGTGTTGGGTGTCCTGAGCGCGATTGGCTTGCTGACCGGAATCCTGTTCCTCTCACAGACGCCGTTTGCGTACGTCAGTCTTGCCGGTCTCATCGGCGCGTCCGTGTGGGATCTCATGACCAAGCGATCCTGTGCGGTCGGGTAGCCGTTTCTTGATGGGCTTGGACTGCTCCGTGTCAAGGAGCGGCAGCCGATCGGCCAGACCGGGAGGGCAATCATGATGCCTCATAGGAGACTCATGCCGATCTGGGCCTGGATGAGCCTCTGGCTCCTGATCGGGTGCAGCAGCCCGACGGGTTCAGGTCGTCCGACGGCAGTGACGACCGGGGCTATCGTCGGCACGGTGGCGACCGGGGGGACGGATGCAATCGTGGAAGCCCAGCGTGCGGATTTGACAAGCCGGATGGCACGGGTGGACCAGGCCGGGCGGTACACCATCGAGGGCCTCATCCCAGGGTCCTACCGCCTCGTCGCGACTGCACGGGGATACAGCCGATCTTCATTGGGTGACCCGGTCGCGGTGCTTGCCGGACAGACAACCACAGTTCAGGGCCTCGTTCTCACCTGGACCGGCGTCGGGGTTCCCACGGGGACGCTCACGGGCACGGTCATCGGTGTCGCAACAGGCCAGCCCATCGAGGGTGTCTATCTGCAAGTGGCGTGTAACCCGCGGGAGATCATCTGTTTGGGACGGACGGCCTACACCGATGAGAACGGCCGGTACACGATTCCGTCGATCCCTCCAGGGTTTGTCTTTGACCTGTATGTGGCGAAGCCAGGCTATCCTGATCGGTTCGTCCGTGGACAGGTCATCGGAGGTAATCAGACGCAGACGCTGGATGTGCGCATCGGGAGCCCCTAAACCGCGAGATAAAGAACGATGTTGATCGCTGCTATTGATCGCAGTGTTGGAGATGGACTGGGTATTGACCAGGCCAACACCTGGAGGCCGTGCTATGGCCAATGCGCACGTGTTGATCATTGACGATGAAGAGCATATCCGGCGGACCCTCTCGATTCTCCTCCGTAGTGTAGGCTACGAGGTTCAGGCGGTGGACGGCGGGGCGCAGGGGATCAGCGCGCTGCGGGAGATGGAATATGATGTCATCCTCTGCGACCTCCGGATGCCTGCCCCGGATGGGTTTGACGTCCTGCGAGCGGCCAAGGCGTCCAGTCCGGACACCATGGTGATTCTCATCACTGCCTACGCGGAGGTGGAGACCGCGGTGCAGGCGATGCGAGAAGGAGCGTACGACTATCTCGCCAAGCCATTCGAGCCGGATCACATGCTGCTCACCGTGCAGAAGGCGATGGAGCGCAAGACGCTCATCCAGGATGTCCGACTGTTCCGGCAGGAGGTCGGGGTCCGGTATGATTTCTCCAGCATGATTGGAGGCAGTCACGCCATCCAGGATGTCCTCCTACTGATGAAGAAGGCAACGATGATGAAAGCCCCGGTCTTGATCACCGGGGAGAGTGGGACGGGCAAAGAACTGGTGGCGAAGGCGATCCACTACAACAGCCCACGAAGCCCCCGACCGCTGATCACGGTCAACTGCGGGGCGATTCCGGAGCATCTGGTGGAGAGTGAGCTGTTCGGGCACACCAAGGGAGCGTTCACCGGGGCAGTCAAGGCGAAAACCGGGCTGTTCGAGGAGGCGAACGGGAGCAGTCTGTTCCTGGACGAGATCGGCGAGCTGAACCTCGACGTGCAGGTGAAGCTCCTCCGGGCGATCGAGACGGGGGAAATCCGGCGGGTGGGGGATACCCGGACGAGCACTCTCGACATCCGGATCATCGCAGCAACTAACCGCGACCTTGAGCACGAGGTCGAGCAAGGTCGGTTCCGGGAGGATCTCTATTACCGGCTGAACGTGCTCAGGATTCATGTCCCACCCCTGCGAGAGCGTCGGTCGGACATCCCGCTGCTCGTCCGGTATTTTCTGAAGAAGTACGCCGGGCTCTATGGGA
>JACQVL010000049.1 GCA_016209865.1 Candidatus Latescibacterota bacterium
CCCCCTCACGCCGGAGATGTTGCTCGACCGGCCCAGTGGGGATGTGTTCGCCCTGAGCCAGAATGTCGGCATGGGATGGGACCCCGAGGAACTGGGCCGGCCGCAGTTCCTCATCCTGAGCACGCAGGGCGGCATCCGAGCGCCGGACGGGCAGCCAATCGCCTTAGGCTACCACACCGGACATTGGGAGGTCGGCCTGCTGATGCAGGCGGCGGCAGAAGAACTCAACGGGCTCAGATGCCTGCCGTTCGCCGGGTTCTGCACCGACCCGTGTGACGGCCGCACGCAGGGCACGACCGGGATGATGGACAGCCTGGCGTACCGCAACGACGCCGCCCAGGTCCTCCGCCGGCTCATCCGTTCCCTCCCCACCCGGCACGGGGTGATCGGTGTCGCCACGTGCGATAAGGGCCTCCCCGCGATGATGATGGCCCTGGCCGCCATGCACGACCTGCCCTGCGTCTTAGTGCCCGGCGGGGTGACGCTCCCGCCGGCCGACGGCGAAGACGCGGCAACCATCCAGTCGATCGGGGCGCGGTTTGCGCATGGAGAGATCACCCTCGACGACGCGGCGGAGATGGGCTGCCGGACGTGCGCCTCGCCGGGCGGCGGCTGCCAGTTCTTAGGCACGGCAGCGACCTCTCAGGTGGTCGGGGAGGCGTTGGGACTCTCGCTCACGCACACCGCCCTCGCGCCGTCCGGCCAGCCGATCTGGCTGGACATGGCCCGGCGGTCCGCCCGCGCGCTGGCTGGCCTGGCAACGCGCGACATCACGATGCGACACATCCTGACGGATGAGGCAATCCGCAACGCGATGATCGTCCACGCCGCGTTCGGCGGGTCGACCAACCTGTTGCTGCACATCCCGGCGATCGCGTACACCGCCGGCCTGAAACGTCCGACCGTGCAGGACTGGATCGACGTCAACCGGACGGTCCCCCGGATCGTCGATGTCCTCCCCAACGGGCCGACGAATCACCCGACCGTCCGCGTCTTCATGGCCGGCGGAGTTCCCGAAGTGATGCTCCACCTCCGGCGTCTCGACCTGCTCGACGAGGACTGCCTGACGGTGTCGGGCGAGCGATTGGGACGGATGCTCGACTGGTGGGAGGAGTCTGACCGGCGGCGTCTGCTGCGGGAGCGGCTCCGGCACGTGGACGGGATCGACCCGGATGATGTCATCATGAGTCCGGAACGGGCGATCAGCCGGGGACTGACGAGTACGGTGACGTTCCCACGCGGGAACCTCGCCCCACAGGGCTCAGTCATCAAAAGCACGGCGATCGACCCGTCCGTCGTCGATGCGGACGGGGTCTACCGGAAGGCCGGATCGGCGCGGGTGTTTACCCGTGAACGGGACGCGATCGCTGCCATCAAGAGCCAGGGACCGGACCGCATCAAGCCGGGCGACGTGATGGTGCTGATCTGCCGCGGCCCGATGGGCGCCGGGATGGAGGAAATCTACCAGATCACCGCGGCACTGAAACATCTGTCGTTCGGCAAACATGTCGCCGTCCTCACCGACGCGCGCTTCTCCGGCATCTCGACAGGCGCGTGTATCGGTCACATCGGCCCGGAGGCGCTGGCCGGCGGGCCGGTCGGGAAGGTGATCGACGGCGACCTTGTTCAAATCATCATCGACCGGAATCAGCTTGAAGGACGTATCGATCTCATCGGTCACGGTGAGACAAGATTCGGCGCAGACGAAGGGACGCGTGTGCTCGCCAGTCGGGCTCCCCGTCCCGACCTGGCACCCGACCCCGATTTACCGGCGGATACCCGGCTCTGGGCGGCCCTGCAGAACGTGAGCGGCGGCACCTGGGGCGGATGTGTGTACGATGTCGACGCGATCATCGCGGCGTGTAAGGGCGAAGCATTCGATCGGGTTTGAGTCTGAGATCGAATGCTTCGCCCCTACAGAAATCATCCAACCGTTCAATCGCGTGAACGTGTCAACGAAGGAGATTGCTATGGCGACGACGACGCAACCGAGATTACGGACGCTCACCCCGGCTCAGGTGGACGAATACCATGCCAACGGTTTTCTCATCGTCGAGGATTTCATCTCCCCGGAGGAGCGCCGGCTGCTGATCGACCATTTCATGTCTATCCATGCGGGCCGGAAGCAGGTCGAGGGCATTTCCGCGCGCGACCCGGCGTCTCCTCCCTCCGTCTACTGGCAACGGTATTTCAACACGCACCGGATTGATGAGCTGTCGATGCGTTACCTGAAGCTGCCGCGCGCGGGAGACGCGCTCTACGACCTTATGGGGTACGAACCGGTGGGGATTCAGAGCATGTTCTTCTTCAAAGCGCCGGGGACGCCAGGACAGGCCTACCATCAGGATACGAACTACATTCCGAGCGACCCGGAAACCCTCACCGCCTGCTGGATCGCGCTCGACGATGCGGATGAGGAGACCGGGACGATGTGGGTCGTGCCGGGGTCGAACAACGGCCCGCTGCTGAAACGCAAACCGGTCACCGATACGGACGAGCACGAGGACTGGACGGACGAGCTCGACGGAGTGGATTATTCGAAGGAGGTTCCGGTGATCGTCCGGGCGGGCGGGGCGGTCTTCTTCCATGGCCGGCTGATGCACCAATCTCGGAAGAACCGGACGGCCGATCGTTTTCGCCGGGTGTACGTCTGTCACTACGTCGCCCGTGGAGCGACGGTTGAACGGAAGGATTTGCAGGAACAGATTCCGTTCGATCATTTTCACACGATGTAGGGCCGAAGCATTCTCGCCCGTATCCAGAAGGTTCTTCCAGGTGTAGGAGCGAATGCTTTGCTCCTACGGAGGTTGACAACGCATGGTGACGTCCGACCAGGTCGAGTATTACCGGGAACACGGCTACCTCGTCGTGGAGCATGTGTTCACCCGGGAAGAATGTGAGGAGCTGAATCAGCACGCCTATGCGGTCGCGTCGGGCACTATCCCGCTGACGCCCGGCAACGGCATCTGGATGGAGCAGGCGGCGGTCGACAAGGGGCTGGTGAAGGGGAATTCGCCGGAGTACCTGTTCAAGATCGGCCATCAGATGCACATGAACGACCCGGTCTTCCAGAAGTATGCAGTCCATCCACGATTAGTCGAGGTGCTGGAGCAGGTGGTGGGGCCGGACGTCAAGTGTGTGCAGAGTATGTACCTGGACAAGCCGCCCAACGTAGGGGTCGGACAGCCGTACCATCAGGACTCCTGGTACCTGAAGACCGACCCGGACACCCTGCTGGCGGTCTGGGTCGCGTGCGACGACGCGGACCCGGACAACGGGTGTCTGTACGTCATCCCCGGCAGCCACCGCGACCCGATCTTCCCGCATGAACGGCCGGTCAACCCGGAGCAGCAGAGGGTGTACGTCGAGGTACACAACGCCCGGTCCCGGCCGGAACAGATGGTGCCGCTCAAGACGGGGAGCGCCGTGTTCTTCGCCGGCCATGTCCTCCACCGGTCGGGGAACAACTACACCAGCCGTAGACGCCGCGCCTACGTGTTGCACTACGCGGACGCCCAATCGCGTTGGCTCAACAACCTCTCCGCCAAAAACCCCTTCCTCCTCGTCTGCGGCC
>JACQVL010000050.1 GCA_016209865.1 Candidatus Latescibacterota bacterium
CCAACGAGATGCGGGAACGGATCGAGCGGCTGATCGGGCCGCATCTCGCCCCCAGTTGGGTGGGGACGTTCCACGCGATCTCCGCCCGCATCCTGCGCCGGGAAGCGGAGAACTTAGGGGTTCGCCGGGATTTCGTCATCTACGACGCGGACGACCAGCTCGCCCTCATCAAGAAGGTGATGAAAGGGCTGAACCTCTCCGACAAACGGTTCGCGCCGGAAGCGGTGCGGAGTTACATCAGCCGGGCGAAAGACCAGCTCATCGGCCCGGAGGAGTACGCGGGCCGCGGGGGGGATTTCTTCGAGCGGCACGTCGCCCGCGTCTACACCGCCTACCAGCAGGCGCTCGTCACGAACAACGCCCTCGATTTTGACGACCTCATCATGCAGGTCGCCGACGGGTTTGAGCGCGTCCCGTCGATGCTCGAACGGTACCAGGAACGGTTTCAGTACATCCTGGTCGATGAGTACCAGGACACCAACCACGCCCAGTACGTCCTCATCAACCGCTTAGCCCAGCGGTACCGGAACCTGTGCGTCGTCGGGGATGATGATCAGTCGATCTATGCCTGGCGCGGGGCGGATATCATGAACATCCTCGACTTCGAGAAAGATTACCCGGAGGCGATGGTCGTCCGCTTAGAGCAGAACTACCGGTCGACGCAACTCATCTTAGCGGCCGGGAACGCGGTCATCCGGCACAACAAAGGCCGGAAAGGGAAAGAACTGTGGACGCACAACGCGCCCGGCGACCGGCTGACGGTGATCGAGACGCTGGACGAGCGGGATGAGGCCCGGATGGTCGCGCGGAAGGCGCAGGACGAGGTCGCTCAGTCCGACCGGCGGCTGCGGGACATCGTCGTGCTCTACCGGACGAACGCGCAATCGCGCGCCCTGGAGGACGAACTCCGGAAAGCGGGCCTTCCGCACGTCATCGTCGGCGGCCTCCGGTTCTTCGAGCGGAAGGAAGTCAAGGACGTCATCGCCTACCTGAAAGTGGTCGCCAACCCGCGCGACAGCATCAGCTTCCGCCGGATCGTCAACACGCCGAGCCGGGGCATCGGGGACGCGAGCCTGGATAAACTCGAAGCGTTCGCGCTCGCTGAAGGTCTCACGCTCATCGAGGCGTTGCTCCGGGCGGATGAGGCCGGCCTCACTCCGGCGGCCCGTAAGACTGCCCAGGGCCTCGGCCAGTTCCTGACGGAGTTACATCATCAGCACGAGACATGGACGGTGGCGGACGTGGCGAAGCGCATCGTCGAGGAGACGGGATACCTGCGGGACCTGGAGCTGGAAGCGGCTCGCTCCCCCGACGCGGAGATGCGCGCGCAGAACGTCAAAGAATTGCTCGCCGCCACGGAAGAATTCACCGATCGTGTCGAATCCCCCTCGACACGGACCTTCTTAGAGGAAGCGGCGCTCGTCACCGATTTCGACCGGTGGGATGAGACGATGGACCGGCTGACGCTGATGACCCTGCACAACGCCAAAGGCCTCGAATTCCCGGTCGTGTTCATCACCGGCTTAGAGGACGGCCTGTTTCCGATCGCCCGCACGATGGAGAGCCGGGACGATTTGGAAGAGGAACGCCGGCTGTTCTACGTCGGCATCACCCGCGCCAAAGAACGACTGTACCTGTCGTACGCCACCCTGCGCCGGCGGTTCGGCGGAGTCATGCCGGGCATCCGTTCCCGGTTCGTCGATGAAGTCCCGGACGACCTGGTCGAGCACAACAGCACCGTCCGGCGGACCGGCGGGCGGCGAGCCATGCTGGTGCCCGACGTCGAGGACGAGGACGACGGCTGGGATGGCGCCCTCCGGCTGACAGTTGGCCAGCGGATTCGCCACCCGGTCTGGGGGGTCGGCCGGGTTCTGGAGTTGAGCGGCACCGGCGACGACCTTCGGGCGACGATCCGGTTTGACTCCGCGACGAAAAAAGTGATGGTGCGGTACGCGGGGTTGGAGGCACTGTAGAGGAGTTGTTCCCATGCCCGTTACCCTCGCAGACGTCGATTATGTCGCAGACCTGGCCCACTTGCGGTTCAGCGACGACGAACGCGCCCGGCTCGTCGAGCAACTGAACGACATCCTGCGCTACGTCGAGCAACTGAACGAGCTGGACACGACGCACGTGGAACCGACATCGCACGTGTTGAACCTGAAGAACGTGTTCCGGGACGATACCATCGAGTCGTCGCTCCCGCACGAGGTCGCCTTAGCCAACGCGCCCGCCACCAGCCGTGGGCATTTTCGCGTGCCTAAAGTGTTGTAAAGGCAGTGACGAGTGACGAGTGACAAGTGACGAGAAAAAACTGAGTGATGGTGAGTCGATGTGTAGAGCATTCATGATAGACGAAGCATTCATGCTGTCATTCCCGTGCAAGCGGGAATCCAGATTTGGCATGTTTTCGTTTCTTGTCTTAACTCGCCACTCGTCACTCGTCACTCGTCACTTATTTTAGCCGTTATGCCCCCTGTCGTTATCGGCATCATTCCCGCCCGGTACGGTTCGACCCGGTTTCCGGGGAAGCCGTTGGCCGGTCTGTGCGGGAAGCCGATGATCCAGCACGTGTATGAACAGGCGCGACGGGCGGAGTGTCTGGCGAATCTGATCGTTGCCACGGATGACGAACGCATTCTGATGGCGGTGCAGGCGTTCGGAGGGCAGGCCGTTCTGACTGCTCCCGGCCACGTGAGCGGGACCGACCGGGCGGCGGAAGTCGCTCATTCCCTCGACGCCGACATCATCGTCAACATCCAGGGGGACGAGCCGTTCATCACCCCGGAGGCGATCCAGGCGGTCGTGCGACCGCTCGTCGAGGATGACACGATTCCGATGAGCACCTTGGCCCACCGGATCGACCGGGTCGAGCATCTGTTCAACCCGCACATGGGCAAAGTCGTGGTCGACGATCACGGCATGGCGCTCTATTTCTCACGCTCGCCCATCCCTCACCCGACGGAGACGTCCGAGTCGATCCTGCGCGAGACGGCGTACTACAACACCGTGGGACTGTATGGGTACCGGCGTGAGTTCCTGCTGACGTTCGCCCGACTGCTCCCGACCCCGCTCGAGCGGGCGGAACGATTAGAGCAGTTGCGCGCGCTCGAACACGGGTACCGCATCAAGGTGGTGGAGACGGAGTACGCGCCCCTCGGCGTGGATACGCCTGAGGACCTGGCACACGCGGCGGCGATGATCAGAGCGGGGGAGCGGGCAGGATGACGGACGTTCAGGTCGGCCGCATCCGGATCGGGGCGGGACAGCCGCTCGTCTTGATCGCTGGACCTTGCGTCATCGAGAGCGAACGAATAACACTGGACACGGCAGACCGCTTAGCGGAGATCGCCGGGCGGGTCGGGATGCCGCTTATTTTTAAGGCGTCGTACACGAAAGCGAACCGGTCGTCCGTCGAGCATTTTGCCGGCCCTGGCCTCCGCGAGGGACTGCGGATTCTCCGGCTCGTCCGCCAGCGCGGGATTCCTGTGCTCTCGGATGTGCACACCACGCAGGCGGTCACGGCGGCGGCGGAAGGCCTGGATATGCTCCAGCTCCCGGCGCACCTGTCGATGCAAACGGAGATCACCCTGGCCTTAGGACGGACGGGCAAGCCGGTCAACGTCAAGAAGGGGCAATTCCTGGCGCCGGGGGACGTGCAGTCGATCATCGCGAAACTCGAACACTCCGGCAACCGCCAGCTCCTCCTGACGGAGCGGGGGACGTGTTTCGGCTACCACGACTTGGTCGCCGACATGCGGTCGCTCCCGATCATGCGGAAGCTCGGCTATCCGGTCGCGTTCGACGGGACGCACGTCGTCCGGGTCTCTGGCCGGCCGAGCAGCGACCCGGCAGGGGGGACGCCCGAATTCATCGCCCCGCTGGCCCGCGCCGCCGTCGCCGCCGGGTGCGATGCGGTCTTCATCGAGACTCATCCGTGCGTGTCAGAGGCGCTGTGCGATGCGGCCAGCATGCTCCCGCTCGATCAATTGGAGCCGTTACTGGTTCAGTTGGTCGAGATTCATGAGGTCGTCCAGCGACATGGGATCGCTTGATTGCGGAGTGCAGATTGCGGAGTGCGGATTCCAGATTGACCAATCCGAAATCCAGAATCCAAAATCCACAATCGCCTCCCCTCCATCTCCGCTCGGCAAACGACTGAAGAACGGGGCGATCTACCATGGAGTACGCGGTCTCTTCGCGGTCGTCAACCGGCTGCCCCGGCGCGTCGCGCTCGACCTGTGCGGCCTCCTCGGCCTGTGCGCGTATGCGTGCGCCACGGGCACGCGGCGACACACGGCGGCGAACCTCCGGCATGCCTTCGGCGCAGAGCGTCCCTTCACCGACCTCCGCCGGATGGCGGTGCGGGTGTTCTGGGACCTCGGCCGGAATGCCGTCGATGTCGTTCGTCTGGGCGAGATGACGCGCCAGACGGTCGAAGCCCTGGTTCAGGCGCGCGGACTTGAGCATCTGGCCGCCGCGCACGCCCTGGGCCGCGGGGTGATCGCCATCAGCGGACACCTCGGCAGCTTTGAGCTGCTCGGCGCGTACCTGACGCTCATCGGCTATCCGGTCACGGTCGTGGCCACTCCGCTCTACGACCCTCGGCTGGATGCGATCCTGACGGCCAGCCGTGTCCGTCTGGGTCTGCGCGTCGTGCCGCGCGACCGGGCGACGCCGGCCGTGCTGCGCGCCCTGCGCCGCGGGGATGTCGTCGGGCTGTTGATCGACCAGGACACGCGCGTGCAGGGGACGTTCGTCGACTTCTTCGGGCAGCCCGCGTATACCCCGGTCGGCCC
>JACQVL010000003.1 GCA_016209865.1 Candidatus Latescibacterota bacterium
AATCATCGGCATCGTCGGCAGCGTGCGACACGAGGCCAGAGGAGAAGAGCCGAGGCCGGAAATGTTCGTGCCCTGGAGCCAGTTCCCCGACGTAACGCTCAACCTGGCGGTGCGCACACAGGCCGAGCCAGCCAGCTTCGCGACTGCGCTGCGCCGGGCTGTGACAGCCATTGACGCGAACCTGCCTCTCTTCGAAGTGCGCACGATGGAAGATCGTTTGTTTGAGTCGGTCGCCCAGCCGCGTTTTCGCACCGCGCTGCTCGGCGTCTTTGCCGCGCTCGCGCTGGCGATAGCCGTGGTCGGCCTTTACGCCGTGATGGCCTTCTCAGTCGCCCAGCGCACTCACGAACTGGGCATTCGTGTCGCGTTAGGCGCCGAGCGGCGTGATGTGATCGGACTGGTATTGCAGCAAGGGGTAAAACTCGTAGGTATCGGTATCGTGATCGGCCTGGCCGGCGCGTGGGCGCTCACCCGTGTCTTGACGACGCTGCTTTACGAGGTTAAGCCGACCGACCCTTTGACATTCTTGGCTGTTCCAGTATTGCTGATGGCCGTGGCCATCCTGGTCTGCTGGCTGCCTGCGCGCCAGGCGGCGCGGGTGGATCCGATAGTGGCACTGAGATACGAGTAAGAGGGATTTTCGATTGGCGATTGCCGATTGGCGATTGGGTCAGGAACATTCGGAAATCGCCAATCGGCAATCGTCAATCGGCAATAGGAGGAATCCGATGGTGGCGCTCAGGTATGAATAAGACCGATTGCGGATGGGAGACACTATGAAGATATCGAACTCCATGATCTTTGCATCGAGGAGATGCGGCCACACAGAGCGTCTTGCGCACGGCGTCGGGGTCTTGCTGGTCCTTCTTGGGATGCTCCCCTCTGGAGCCACGGCACAGAACAGGAATCGCGATGACTGGCAAAAAGTCCCGGACATCCTCGCGGCACTGGGAGTCAAAGAGGGGAGTTGGGTCGCAGACGTGGGGGCGGGTGAGGGATACTTCACCGTCCACTTGGGCCGAGCCGTCGGTCCACAGGGTCGAGTGTTCGCGGTCGATATCGATGAGCGAGCGTTGCGCGATTTGAGGAAAACGGTGAGTGACAATCATCTGAGCAACGTCGAGATCATTCGTGGAGATCTGGATAATCCTAAACTCCCCTCGGAATCGTTGGACGCCGTCTTGATCGTGAACGCTTATCACGAGATGACCGAGTACGAGTCGATGCTCAAGCACATCGTCCAGGCGCTCAAGCCGGGCGGACGGCTGGTCGTGTCGGAGCAGATCGCCGAGAGCCGTCGGGGCACGTCTCGGGCGACGCAAGTTGATAAGCACGAACTCTCGATCGGGTTTGCACTGACCGAACTCGAACGCGCCGGGTTGGTCATCATCGAAGCGCACGATCCCTTCCTGAAAAACCCTGACAGTGAAGTCTACTGGCTGCTGGTCGGTCGCCGTCCGCAGACCAGATAACGCGGGAGGCGCCCTATGGATACAGTCTGGTCCGATCTCCGTTATGGCATCCGCATGTTCTTCAAGAACCCCGGCTTCACCGCTGTGGCCGTGATCATCCTGGCGATCGGGATTGGTGCGAGCACCGCCATCTTCAGCGTGGTCAACGGCCTGTTGCTGCAACCGCTGCCCTTTCAAGAACCGGATCGGCTTGTGCTGATGTGGGAGACCTATAAGCGCACGCAAGAAAAATCGGTATCGTATCTCAATTTTACGGACTGGCGGGCTCAGAATCGGGCGTTCGAAGACATGGGGGCGTACAGCAGTTGGACGTTCACCATCACGGGGGATGAGCCTGAACGGCTTTCCGGGGCGGTGGTGACGGAGAATCTGTTTTCCGTCCTCGGCGTCAGGCCACGGCTGGGACGGACGTTTCTTCCAGAGGAAGACCGTCCCGGTGGGGCTGACGTGGCGGTGATCAGCGACGGCCTGTGGCGTCGCCGGTTCGGCGGAGAGCCGGGCGTGATCGGCCAGACCCTGACGATGAACGGACGCTCGACGACCATCATCGGCGTGATGCCGCCAGAGTTCCAGTTTCCACGAACCGCCATCGAACTCTGGATGCCGCTCACCCCAGCGATCGAGAGCGACCTGCCACAGCGTGGAAACCATCCAGGTTTGTATGTGGTTGGACGGCTCAAACCGGCTGTCTCCTTAGATCGTGCTCGTCTGGACATGACGATGATCGCGCGTCGATTAGCCGAGCAGTATCCGGAGACGAATGCGGACCAGAGCGTGTTGCTCCTTCCTCTCCATGATTATTACGTGAAAGATTTTCAAACCGTCTTCATTCTCTTGATGGAGGCGGTCGCGTTCGTCCTGTTCATCGCCTGCGCGAACGTGGCGAATCTGCTCATCGCCCGTGCCGCGACACGAGAGAAAGAGATGGCCATCCGAATGGCGTTAGGGGCGGGACGAGGCAGGCTCCTCCGCCAACTCCTCACCGAAAGCGTCCTGTTGAGCGCTGTCGCCGCGTGTGTCGGGCTGATGCTCGCCCTGTGGGGGAGTGATCTGATTCGCTCGTTGGTCCCGACGATCGCGGACGTGCCAGGGCTCCGACGCTTCAACGTGGATGGAACCGTCCTGGCTTTCGCGATGGGGTTGGGGGTCGTCACAGGCCTCTTGTTTGGACTGGCCCCCGCACTCACCATGACAGGAAGGGGACTCCAGGATTCCCTCAAGCAGGGGGAGCGGACGTCCGGGATACCCGGACGACGATACATGGGGCAGGCGTTGGTCGTTTCCGAGATCGCCATCTCTCTCGTCCTGCTGGTCGGCGCCGGACTGATGGTCAGGAGCGTTCAACGGCTGCTGGCGACGGACTCAGGTTTTGATCCACAAGGGGTTTTGACGTTTCAGATCAGTCCATCCGGGACGAATTACGAGGATGATGCGGCGCGAGGCCGGTTTTTCCAGCAACTCCTCGCCCGTCTGGCAGCCATTCCAGGCGTCCAGTCCGTTGGCGGCGTGCTCCCCCTCCCCCTCAGCGGCTCGAATCGTCAGATCAACATCCGGTTTGCAGATAGTCCCGTCGCGCACCCGGAAGAGACCATCCGCACCGACTACGCATGGACGACGCCGGACTATTTCCGCACGATGCGCATTCCGTTGATCCGGGGGCGGTTTTTCTCGGAGCAGGACGTTGCCGATGCGCCGCTCGTCGTTCTGATCGATGAGACGATGGCGCGCCAGTTCTTTCCTGACGAGGACCCGATCGGGAAACGCCTGCTCGCGTACGGCCAGACACGCGAGATCGTCGGAGTCGTCGGTCATGTGAAGCATTACGGCGTGAACGCCCCATCCCGTGTCCAGCTCTACGCCCCGCACCTTCAAGCTCCGCCATTCGGGATGGTGTTGACGCTGCGCCTTGACCGCTCCCCTGCGAGTGTGATCAGTGCGATCCGTGACAGAGTCCGCGAGGTCGATCCCCATCAACCCCTCTATAACATCCAGACGATGGAGCAGCTCATGAATCAATCCGTGGCAAACGAACGGGTCGTCATGCTGCTCCTCAGCGTTTTTGCGCTCGTCGCCCTGATCCTGGCGGCGATCGGCATCTACGGAATTCTCAGCCACTCCGTCAGCCAGCGTACGAAGGAAATCGGAGTCCGCGTCGCGCTGGGCGCTCAGCCCCTTGATATCTTCAAGATGGTCATCAGACATGGCATGAGACTCACAGGTGTCGGTCTGGCGGTCGGGGTTGCTGCCGCCTTCGGGTTGACGCGATTTCTGACAGGCTTGCTCTACCACGTCAACGCAACCGACCCGATGACGTTTGGAACCATCACCGTCATCCTGGCCGGGGTGGCATTCGTTGCGTGCTACCTCCCCGCCCGGCGGGCGACGAAGGTCGACCCGATGGTGGCGCTGCGGTATGAGTAACAGTGACGAGTGACGAGGAAGACCAGTGCTCTGCATGGAGAATAGTTGCGTGATACACCGTAAATGAGTATATTTTGTATCACAGATGACACAATCTGTGCCCTAACCCCCCGGTTCCCTTCCCTACGAGGGAAGGGGGTGTGGATTCCCGCTTTCGCGGGAATGACAGACTATGGGATGATGTTCCTGCCCGCGTCCATGCGATTGGAGGCAACGAGGAGGCAAACACAAGACCAGACCGTTCATTTGCCGAACCCATATCCACAGGCACCATCTCTTTCAATAACCCATGACGGAGTCCCCCATGCCCACCATTCCCACCACCTGCCCGATGGACTGCCCGGACACCTGCGCCCTGGACGTCGAGGTCACGGACGGGACGATTCACCGCATCAGCGGCTCCCCCGATCATCCCCTCACCGACGGGTTCATCTGCGATAAAGTCGCCCGTTTCACTCAGCGCGTCTACCATCACGACCGCCTCCTCTTCCCGATGCGGCGCAGCGGTTCGAAAGGGACCGGCTCGTTCGTCCGCATCTCCTGGGATGAGGCACTCTCAGAGATTACCGCCCGTTTTCAGGACATCGTCCACCGCTGGGGCGGCGAAGCCATCCTCCCCTACCACTACGGCGGCTCCAACGGGTTTCTCAGCGACAGCCTGCTCGATGCGTTCTATTTTTTCAAACTCGGCGCGTCCCGCCTGGCTAAGACTCTCTGCGCCGCCCCATCGACGGAGGTCGCCCTCGGCATGTACGGCAAGATGCCGGGCGTCGCGTTTGAGGATTACCCCTCCGCACAGTGCATCCTCATCTGGGGCGCCAACCCCAAAGCCTCCAACATCCATCTCATCCCCTTCCTCCGCCAGGCCAAGAAACGCGGCGCGTTCATCGCGGTCATCGATCCCACCAACCACTTCTCCCCGCGTGAAATCGACCTGCACCTGCCGGTGCTGCCCGGGACCGACCTGCCCGTCGCTCTGTCCATGATCCGCCTCTGGAGAGAGATGGGTTGCCTGGCTCACGATTTTTTACGCCAGCAGGCCGACGGCCTCGAACCCCTGCTCGAGCAGGCCGACGCATGGCCGGTCGAACGCGCCGCCGCAGAGGCACACGTGTCTCCCGGCGACATCCGCACGCTGGCCCAGGTCTACGCCGCCTCGACCCCGGCGGTCATCCGAGCCGGATGGGGCACGGAGCGCAACCGCAACGGCGGCCAGGCGCTCGCCGCCATCCTGTCCATGCCCGCCCTCTTGGGCAAGTTCGGCGTCCGCGGCGGGGGGTACACGATGAGCAACAGCGGCGCGGCCAAATTAGACACGACCAAACTCTTCGGCGACATGACCTGGCGGACGCGGGTCATCAACATGACCCAACTGGGCACCGTCCTCAACGGCGACCTCAACCCGCCGATCAAGGGACTGTTCGTGTACAACTGCAACCCCGCCGTCACCGTACCCGATCAGAACGCCGTCCTGCGCGGCCTCTCCCGCGAAGACCTGTTCACCGTCGTCTTCGATCAAATCATGACCGACACCGCGCAGTACGCGGACATCCTCCTGCCAGCCACCACATTCTTAGAACACCACGACATCCGCCGCGGGTACGGCCACTACACGGTCGGCGGCGTGCAGCCGGTGATCGCCCCGCTCGGCGAAACACGCCCCAACGACGCTGTCTTCGCCGCATTAGGCCGCGCGATGGGCTGGCAGGATGAGCCGTTCTCCTGGGATACCTCCACGACCCTCCGCAACGTCGCCGAGGCCCTCGTCCTCAACGGCCGTCCGGCGGACGCGGCCCGCCTGTCCACGGGACAACACCAGCACTACGAGTTCCCCGGGCAGACCCCCATCCAGTTCGCCACTGTCTTCCCTTACACTCCAGATGGGAAGGTTCATCTCACCCCGCCCGCACTCGGCAACACCCCCTTCCACTACCAGCCCGTCGCCAGCGACCGATTCCCGCTCGCCCTGATCAGTCCGGGGAATAACAAGATGATTAGCAGTACCCTGGGTGAATTCAACTACCCCGAACTCGACCTGACCCTGCATCCAGATGATGCCGCAGCTCGAC
>JACQVL010000055.1 GCA_016209865.1 Candidatus Latescibacterota bacterium
ATCCCCCATCCTGGGGAATTTCGGCGAAGACGACCGGGGCATCCCCGCCGCCAGCGTCCGGGAGTTCGAGAAAGCGTGCAAAGCGGCGGGCAAATCCGTCGACATCAAACTCTACCCCGGCGCAGGTCATGCGTTCATCAACGAGAACACAGGGGGCTACCGGGCGGCCGCGGCACAGGACGCCTGGACGCGGACATTCGCGTTCTTCGAGAAGACGTTGAAAAAATGAAAGGGGACCTGTATGGCTCATGATGCCGTCCTGGATGTCGGAGCGCTGTCTGCCGTGACCGATGCCGCTCGCGTCGCCGCCCTCCGTCTGGCCACGCGCGGCCAGGTGTACGACCTCGGCGTCGAGCTGAGTTCGCGTATTCCGATGATCAGTCCCGCCGTCTTTCTGGCCTTCTCGATGATGCCCTACCGGACGCCCGAGGACCTGCGTCGGGATGGGGGGATGGACAGCGTCACCTTCCACGTCGAGGCCATTCAAGGAGCGCTCCACCTGTCCTCCCACATCGACGCGTTCGTCCATTGCCAGCACAACGGCCGCATCTACGGCGGCCACTCGATGGCGGACGCGCGCCGGGATTCCGGTTGGACGAAGCATGGCGCGGAGACGATCCCGCCGATCGTGACGCGTGGAGTGGTGATCGACGTCGTCCGGGAGAGCGGGATGGAGGTGCTGCCCGTCGGCTACTCGATCACGCGGGATGAGCTGGCCCGCGCCGCCGGCCGACAGGGGGTGACCGTGACGCCGGGCACGGCGGTGCTCGTCCGGACCGGCAAGGCGCAGCACTTTATCGCCAACAACGAGGAATTCAACAAGGGGTGTCCGGGACTGGCCCTCGATGCGGCCCTCTGGCTGCACGAGCAGGGGATGGTGGCGTTCGGCATCGACGCGACGAGCGCCGACCCGCAGCCGGTGCCGGACTGGACGCGCACGGTGCACGTCGCCTTGCTCGTCGAGCGCGGCGTACATATTTTAGAAAATCTCTATCTGGAAGATTTAGCCCGTGATGGCGTCGCCGAGTTCCTCTTCATCTGTCTCCCCTTGAAGCTGAGAGGGGCTACCGGGTCGTGGGTCCGACCGATCGCGGTGGTGTAGGGGTTCGGGATTCGGGGTTCGGGGTTCGGGAAACAAAGAAGAAAAATTTGGTGTCGGCTTTATGTCTCTTCCCGAATCCCTAATCCCCAACCCCCAATCCCGAGGTTTTCTACCCGAACCCCTAACCCCGAACCCCGAATCCCGAGCACTTCTATGTTTTACCGCCGCTTAGGACGCACAGACCTGCGGGTCTCCGAAATCTCCCTCGGGACGGTCGAACTGGGGTTGAACTACGGCATCCCGTCCGGGGATCAACCCAACCAGCCATCCGAGACGGATGCAGCCCGGCTGCTCAACCGGGCGCTCGACCTGGGCGTGAACCTCATTGACACCGCCGCTGGGTACGGGACGAGCGAGGAGATCATCGGCCGGGCGCTGCGCAGGAGACGGAACGAATACATCCTGGCGACGAAGTGCTCGCACTGGTCTGATCAAGAACTCTCGACGACCGAGACTCGGAAGCGCGTCGCCGCGTCGATCGATCAGAGCCTGCACCGGCTCCAGACGGACGTGATCGACCTGATGCAAATCCACGGGCGGACTCAACCCGACATCGAGCTGGCCGTCATCGAACGGAACGAGGTGTTCGATGTCCTCCAGCGTGCCCGCCAGGCGGGGAAAATCCGGTTCATCGGGTACTCGACGTACGGGGAGGAGGTCACTCTGGCGGCGCTGGAGCACGGGGGGTACGACACGCTGCAGGTCGCGTACAACATCCTCGACCAGCGGATGGCGTCGCGGGTATTCCCGCTGGCGAAGGAGCGGGACGCCGGGATTCTCGTCCGCTCTGCCCTCTTGAAGGGGGCGCTGACCGAGAAGGCGGCTCATCTTCCGGAGCGTCTCAAGCGCCTGGCGGACCACTCCGCAGCACTCGACTCGCTCGTCACCGGCTCCGTCCGGTCTGTGCCGCAGGCGGCCATCCGGTTCGTGCTGTCCAGTCCCGACATCGCCACTGTCCTGATCGGCACCGGGAAAATTCCCCATCTGGAGGAAGCCGTCGCCCTGTCCGATGGCCTCGGTCTTCCGCCCGACGCCCTGGCCCACGCCCGGACGATGGGACTGGATGACTACGACCTGCTCAACCCTCACACGTGGGGGATTTAGGAACGACTCACCACAAAGACACAAAGGACACAAAGAAAAGAGGATCAGGCAATACGATTTGTCATTCCCGCGAAAGCGGGAATCCAGCTTTTTATGATGAATAATTCTTTTTCGATTTCTGTTACGTTGTAATACTTCGTGCTCTTTGTGTCTTTGTGGTGAACCCGGAAGAAACGCGGATGTCTCTCTCCCTCGCCTACCAGACGATCACCTGGCGTGACGACCTGCCGGCCGCCCTGTTGGACATCGCGGCCGCCGGGTTTCGGGCGTTCGAGACGTTCAGTTTTCCACCGAGGGCCGCTGACACCTGGCAGGGGTACGTCGACCGTCTGGCCCGCGCGTACGCCGAACGGCCGGAGACGTACCTGGAGACGGCGTGGTACCGGACTCCTGACGGGCTGGCTACCCTTGCTGGACGGTACGGACTCGTCCTCAGTTCGATGTACTGTTCGGGACGGTTCATCGACCCGGCGCTCGTCGACCATGAGCTCGCCGCGATCCTGACGGCAGCCCGGTTCGTCCGGGCGGCGGGATGCCGGTACCTCATCCTCGGCGGCGGGATGAATGAACGGGGCGTCTATGCGGACTCGGACTACCGGCGGCTGGTGGAGATGCTGCATGCCATCGGACGGGGGTGCCGGGAGATCGGCCTGATCGCGTGTTATCATCCCCATTCGGGGACGATGGTGGAGACAGCCGCTCAGCTCGCGCGATTCTGCGACGAGACGGACCCCAGCCTGATCGCGCTCGCCCCGGATGTCGCGCATCTGGTTCGCGCGCGGGCCGACCCCGCGGCGACTCTTCGACGGTATGCGGACCGGGTTCGATACTTGCATCTGAAAGACATCCGAGACAACGAATTTGTCGAGTTGGGCGAAGGTCTCATCGACCTGCCGGCTGTCGTGGCCGCGCTCCGGGACATCGGGTATACCGGCTGGGTCGTCGTGGAACTTGACGACACAACACGGACGCCCTTAGAGAGCGCGATCATCAGCCGGCGATGCCTGGAAGAGCGCTTAGGAGTGAACGTATGAACGCCTTGTATGATTACATCGACCAGCACGCGGAGCGGTCCGTCCGCTTGCTCGAAACGCTGTGCCGCCAGCCGAGCGTGTCTGCGCAAGGGTTGGGGTTGACAGAGATGGCGGACCTCGTGCTCTCGATTCTGCGAGAGCGGGAGGTTGAGGCTCGGCTGATCCCTGTCCCCGGCGGGCCGCCTGTCGTCTACGGGACGATCAAGGGGCGATCAGACCAGACGCTCCTCTTCTACAACCACTACGAT
>JACQVL010000057.1 GCA_016209865.1 Candidatus Latescibacterota bacterium
CCCAACGCTCGAGCCCACTAATGTTGAGCCAATTACTCAGGGAGAGTTCTTGATGCCGAAGTACGACGTCGCGATTATTGGCGGCGGGCCGGGCGGCTACGTCGCTGCCATCCGCGCCGCCCAGCTCGGCCTGAAGCCGGTCGTCATCGAACGGGAACGCGTCGGCGGAGTGTGTCTCAACTGGGGGTGCATCCCGACCAAAGCGCTCCTCCGGAACGCGGAACTCGCCCTGTTGATGCAGCGGCGGGAAGAATTCGGCATCTCCTGCGACAACCTCCGGTTCGACCTGAAGAAAGCCGTCGCCCGTAGCCGCAAGGCGGCCGATCAACTCTCCAAAGGCATTGAATTTCTCCTGAAGAAGCACACCATCCCCGTCATCCCCGGCTCCGGCCGGCTGCGCTCCGCCTCGATCGTCGAGGTGACGGATGCGAACGGCAAAGCGGTGAATGAAATTCACGCCAAATCGATCATCATCGCCACCGGTTCCCAGTCGAAGCGCATCCCTCCCGTCCCGGTCGATGGGACTCGCATCATCACCAGCACGGAAGCGATGCTCTTGGAGCGCGTCCCGGCGTCTCTGACGATCATCGGCGGGGGCGCGATTGGGGTGGAGTTCGCCTATTTCTACGCGGCGTATGGGACGAAGGTGACGATCGTCGAGATGCTGCCCGCCCTCCTGCCGCTCGAAGACGCGGACATCAGCCAGGCGCTCGCCCGCGCGTTCGGCAAGATAGGCATCACGGTGATGACCGGGGCGCGGGTCGAACGGGCGGAAGCGAGCAAAGACGGGACGGCGGTCACCGTGTCGGTCAACGGGAAGTCGGAGACGATCCGGGGGGAAATCATCCTCTTGGCCATCGGCCGCGACCCCAACAGCCAGGACCTCGGTTTAGAAGCGCTCGGTGTCGCCACCGAACGGGGGTTCATCACCGTCGATGACGGATATCAGACGACCGTGCCCGGCGTCTACGCCATCGGGGACGTGACCGGCCCGCCCCTGCTCGCCCATGTCGCGTCCGCCGAGGGCATCGTTCTCGTCGAACGCTTGGCCGGCCTCGACCCGGCGCCCATCGACTACGACAACATCCCCAACTGCGTGTACTGCCAGCCGCAGGTGGCGAGCGTCGGGCTGACGGAAGCGGACGCGGCGAAGCGGGGGGCGATCAAGGTCTTCAAGATGCCGTTCCGGGCGAGCGGCAAAGCGGTGGCGCTGGGCGAGACGGAGGGCATGGTCAAGCTGATCGCGGACGCGAAGTACGGGGAGATTCTGGGCGCGCACCTCATCGGCCCGGAAGCGACGGAGCTGATCGCGGAAATCTGCACCGCGCGGACGTTAGAGACGACGGTCGCCGAGATCCGCCGGACCGTCCACGCCCATCCGACGCTCTCCGAGATGATCATGGAAGCGGCCGCCGGGATCGACGGAGAGGCGATTCATATTTAGACCGCAGTGACGAGTGACGGGTAGCGCCCCATTCAACATTGAATGGGGTGTTACCACACTTCGAAAACATGCGGGTTATCCGGGAACCAGATGAAATCGACGAGGAAGGACAGTCCCTGCCCCAATACGTACCCCACGAGGATCCCCACGAACAGTGGCTGTGCCTTTCGGTAGAGTCGTCCCCCGCCGAAGCGCCGTAGGGCAACCTGGATCAGCCAGGCCAGAAAAAGCGGGAACACGGCGGTGACAGTATTGGATGATGCCACGACCAGTAATCCGATCGGATGGAGTGGCCACCAGTAGAAGAGGTAGCGGCCAGCGGTCATCAGCAGCAGTAACACGACCCCTGACAACAGGAATATCATCTCTAACTGACTGACTCGGGTGGCATTGTTGATCCACTGAATGATGAGGTCATAGAACCCAATGCCCAGGCTCCCCGGCCCGGTTCGCAAATTTTGCGCCCCGAATCTATAGCCTGCACTGATGATGTAGAGGAGGGAAGTCAGCGTGCTCACTCCGAATGCCAGGCAGATCCATCGGAACAGATGACGCCGATCCGGCCAGATGTGGTCGCGCAGCCAGGCCACATGCGCGAGACCAGTCATCGTAAACGTTCGCCAATTCCGCGCAAACGCACTCGTCAAACCGAGAGCAGTCAGGTCGGATTGAGACAGACTGGCGGACCCGACGATCCCCACGGTAAACTGGTGAGCATTGATGGGGAGGTCGAGCATGACCAGACCCGCTTCGGCCATCACCCGTGCGTGAGCAAGATAGAAGACGAAAAGAAAGAAGAGAAACAACGCGGTGATTGAAAAAGAAAGACCGGCATGATGC
Source organism: Candidatus Latescibacterota bacterium (assembly GCA_016209865.1). Classification (GTDB taxonomy): domain Bacteria; phylum JAAXHH01; class JAAXHH01; order JAAXHH01; family JACQVL01; genus JACQVL01. The sequence goes on from JACQVL010000057.1 coordinate 2,285, forward strand.
AGCCAGAAAACGGTGTAGAGAAGCCCCAGGATCAGTCCAAGCACAGCGGTGCGATAGGAGAAGAACTCATTGTGATCTTGGAGGTCAGAGGGGCGGCCAAGCGCCTTGAGCCACACCTCACGAAGGTGCCTCCGGGCCATCCAGAGGCCCAGAAGCACAAAAGCGATCATGCCTCCGATCGACTGAATAGAGACCAACCCTCCGGGGATAATCGTGCTCGATGTGGAGACAAAACCGAGCCGGTTCAGAATCCCATTCTGGAGGATACCGATCAGGATAAACAACCAGACACTGAACAGGATTTCCGCGTTGATAAAGAATGACAGGCACAAGATAGACAGGTTCAGCCTGATCGGAATTGCCGGGAACGATCGCTCGATTGTCAGGTTAATGCTATCGGGACCCATAATAGGAAAATGCGGCCAGAGCTCCCAGTAAGACAGGCAGTTCCAGACCATCACGCACAGTGTGAGGCCCAACCCGATCCGGAACATGCGCGTGCGAAAAAACGCGGGTTCACCCGGACGATGGGGGTCTTGGTCGGTTCCCATCAGATGGAGCGAAACCTTCCCCAACGGAAATTGCAGTCGTTCGTGTTCGACCCATTGTTTGCGGAGCATGATAACCAAGCACGCCCCCGCGAACATCAGGGCCGCGATGAGGGAGCCCCACCAGAAGAGCGGGGTCATCCAGTCGGCCCATGGGATTGACTGATGGGCGGGCAATCCTTCAAAGAACCCTCGTGCGGCTCCTTTCTTATTACTGAGCACGACCCAGTCAGGCAGATACGCGAAGAACTTCTCCGCCCATTGATTTTCCGGGCTGGCGAAGTAATAGGGAGCTGTGATCACGGCGATCAAATATCTGGTCATCCCCCGATCGGGCACCATAGAAGCGATCAGCCCCATCGAGAAGATGACGAGGAGTTCGGATCGGGTGAGGGCTCGACGTTGCGCGAAGGATTGCAGGATGAGGTTCGGTCCCAAGACCAGCAGGAAGAAGGGGAGCAGCAAACAGGAAGGCAGTTGAGCAAAGGTGGGATCGTATCCCAACTGATCGGCCGCATACTGGCCCCAGAAGCTGACGACGGCAGAGAGCAGGAGACCGATGACAGCCGCGCGCAGAGAGATCGGCGCAGCATGGTTTGGGAGCGGTTGAGAATCGGCTGAGGAATTTCCTTCAGGCATAGGACTTCTTGGTCAGATCAAAAATGGGATGACGTCCCCAATCCCACGATCCGCGCTCGTTCAGTTCCTCACACGCGGCAAACCGTGCTCGGCCTGATCTGCACCTTATCACGCATATAGATTTAGTATGATCTTTTCAGCATGTTGTCCAGGTTTTCTGCGAAGACCGAGAAACTTGGAGGTCGCAAGGCCCCTCGAAGTTGAAGGGGAGGGCATCGCTCACGGAGGCTTCCATTGACTGAGACACCACAGACCTTCGACGAGTACCTCGCACGGATGAAAACCACACATGGCCCGTTCATGGACGAGCGGGAGTGGGACACGGTCATCGCCCCCAACCTAGAGGCGATCCGGCAGTCTGTCGCACGAGGCGGCGGCGGCCCGGATGATGAGGTCCACTGGGCGCTCGTCCGGCAACAGTTCTCGTTCGATCACGAGACGGGATACTTGAACACCGGAACGCTGGGAGCTTCGCCGTTGGCCGTCCGGCGGAAGGCGGCCGAACTGCGCGAGGTCTGCGAGCATGACCCCTGGGTCGGCCAGGGCTGGTTGTACCGGCACGCCCAGCAGGCCGTGGAGAAAGTCGCCGCCCTCCTGAACGCAGAGCCGAGTGAGATTTCGTTCACCCAGAACACCACACAATCCTTGCTCCATGTGTCGAGCGGACTCGACCTGCGGCGCGGCGACCTCATCGTCACGACCAACCGGGAGCATCACGGGGGACGGATCGCCTGGGACCTGGTGCAAAGCTGGCGCGGCGTACACGTCGAGAACGTGCCCATTCCCGACGTCGTGGAGGACGCCGACAGCCTGAACGCGGAGATCATCCAGCGATTTCGCGACACGTTCGAACGGTACAATACCCCCAAGTATGCTCGGAAGAAAAAACTCCTGAGCGTCGCGCATATCTTCTCCCCCATCGCCCGGCGGATGCCCGTCAAAGCCCTGTGCGCCTTAGCCCGGGACTATGGCTACGTGTCCTTCGTCGACGGCGCGCATGCGGTCGGCATGATCCGCGTGGATCTGCACGACATCGGCTGCGATTTTTATGGCACGAGCACGCACAAATGGCTGCTCGCCACGAAGGGCACGGGGATTCTCTACGTGCGGAACGCCTCCAGCGATCGGATGAAGCGGTTCGTCACGAAAGCGCAGTGGAACGCGTGGCAGGTGAACAAGACCATGCCATCGACTGGACCGTTTGGCACGATGGGCACGTACGATCCGGCGGCGTGCTGCGGCATCGGGGCGGCCGTGGATTTCCTCAACCTGATCGGGAGCATCGACCGGGTGGAGGCGCGGGGATGGGCGCTGGCCTGCCGGCTCCGGAACGGAATCGATGGACTGCCCGGTCTGGGGTTCATCACGCCGAATCAGCCCCTTAGCACGCCCGTCGAACGCCGGTTATCCGGGTCGATGACCGCGTTCATCCTCGACGGTGCCGGGAATATGGGCGAGCAGCTCCGGGATCGGTACGCCATCAATTTCCCGTCGAGCGATCGATGGGGGCGGGTCTCCACGCATTATTACAACACGCCGGCTCAGGTTGACCGGATCATCCAGGCGCTCCGGGATCTGGCGGGACGTGGGTAAGCCGACCATGACGATTCACCTTACCACGGTACTTCCGCTTGACGGGCCGGGAGTCCTTGTGTACTTTACGCAGCATCAGGCCAGTGGTCAGTGACGAGTAAAACAGCATGGATTCCCGCTTGCGCGGGAATGACAACCTGACTGACCATCTCACTTTCTTAACTCGTCACTGGTCACTCGTCACTGCTTTCAGGCATGGAGCATCGATGAGTCGGCTGTTCCTCTTCTACCGCTCCTCCATCGGCAAGAAAGTCGTCATGGCCGTGACGGGCTTGGTTCTGTTCGGGTTCGTCGTGGTGCACATGGCAGGCAACCTCAAGGTTTACCAGGGCGCTGAAAAAATCAACGCGTACGGCGAGTTTCTCCGGGCAATGGGGAGTCCCGTCTTCAGCCACGGCCAGGTGCTGTGGATCGCGCGAATCGTGCTGCTGGCGTCCGTTGCCCTGCACATCATGGCGGCGGTGCAGCTCATCTTGATGAACCGACGCGCCCGGCCGGTCGGGTACACCCACCAGGACCCCATCCAGGCGACGTACGCCTCCCGCACGATGATCTGGAGCGGGCCGGTCATCGCTCTGTTCGTGATCTACCATCTCCTGCATTTTACGGCGGGGACGGTTCATCCGAGCTTCCGAGCCGGGGATATCTACCATAACGTCATCGCGGGCTTCCGGGTGTGGTACGTCTCGGCGTTCTATATCGTGGCGATGGTGGGACTGGGGTTTCATCTGTACCATGGCGTCTGGAGCCTTTTCCAGACGCTGGGGATCAACGACGTCCGGGTCGACCGGTTTTTCCGCCGCTTAGCCGCGGTTGCCACGGTCGCGGTCGTCGCCGGGAACATCTCCATCCCCGTCACCGTGCTCCTCGGTCTGATCTCGTAATCGCGGGGGTTGACGGACTATGGAACTGCGCGCCAGCGTCCCGTCCGGGCCGGTCGAGCAGAAGTGGGACAATCATCGCTTCGAGATGAAGCTGGTCAGCCCGGCCAATAAACGGAAGTACACCATCCTCGTCGTCGGGTCGGGACTGGCCGGGGCGTCGGCCGCCGCGTCGCTCGCCGAGCTGGGGTACAACGTCACGTGCTTCTGCTACCAGGACAGCCCCCGCCGCGCCCACAGCATCGCGGCGCAGGGGGGGATTAACGCGGCGAAGAACTACCGGAACGACGGAGACAGCGTTTTCCGGCTGTTCTACGACACGATTAAAGGGGGCGACTACCGGGCGCGTGAGGCGAACGTTTACCGTCTGGCTCAGCTCAGCGTGAACATCATCGACCAGTGCGTCGCCCAGGGGGTGCCGTTCGCGCGGGAATACGGCGGCCTGCTGGACAACCGTTCGTTCGGCGGGGCCCAGGTCTCGCGGACGTTCTACGCCCGCGGGCAGACCGGTCAGCAGCTCCTGCTGGGCGCGTACTCCGCCCTCTCCCGTCAGGTCGGCCTCGGCCGGGTGGCGATGTACCCGCGCCACGAGATGCTCGACCTGGTCGTCATCGACGGCAAGACGCGGGGGGTCGTCGTGCGCGACATGGTCACCGGCCAGATCGAATCCCACGCCGGGGATGCGGTCGTGCTCGGCACGGGCGGGTACAGCAACGTCTTCTACCTGTCCACGAACGCCAAAGGGTGCAACGCCACGGCCATCTGGCGCGCTTACAAACGCGGCGCGGCGATGGCCAACCCGTCGTTCACGCAGATCCATCCCACCTGCATCCCCGTCTCCGGCGATCACCAGTCGAAACTCACCCTGATGAGCGAGTCGCTCCGGAACGACGGGCGGATTTGGGTTCCTCAGCAGAAGGGAGATACGCGTCCTCCCGACCGGATTCCGGAGGCGGAACGGGATTATTACCTTGAGCGCCGGTACCCGGCCTTCGGCAACCTGGTGCCCCGCGACGTCGCCTCCCGCGCCGCCAAGGCGGTGTGCGATGAAGGCTTCGGCGTCGGGCCGGGCGGGTTGGGCGTCTACCTCGACCTGACCGACGCCATCAAACGGCTGGGCGAGCAGGTCATCCGGGAGCGGTACGGCAACCTGTTCGAGATGTACGAACGGATCACCGGGGAGAACCCGTACGAACGGCCGATGCGGATTTATCCCGCCGTCCATTACACGATGGGCGGGCTGTGGGTCGACTACAACCTGATGAGCACGATCGACGGGCTGTACGTCATCGGCGAGGCGAACTTCTCCGACCACGGGGCGAACCGGTTGGGCGCGAGCGCGCTGATGCAGGGGTTAGCGGACGGGTACTTCATCCTGCCCGCGACGATCGGGGATTATTTAGCGCGGACGAAGCAGGAGAAGCTTGATCCTTCCCACTCCGCGTTCCGGCGGGTGGAGGCCGAAGTCACCGAGCGGACGAAACGGTTGTTAGCGATCCGAGGAAAGCGGACGGTCGACTCGTTTCACCGGGAGTTCGGCCGGCTGATGTGGGAGTATTGCGGGATGTCCCGCAACGTGCAGGGATTGCAAGTCGCCTTAGAGAAGATTCCCGCCCTGCGGGCCGAATTCTGGGAGAACGTGAACGTGCTCGGCGCGAACGAGGAGTTGAATCAATCGTTGGAGAAGGCGGGCCGGGTGGCGGACTTCTTCGAGTTCGCGGAGCTGATGTGTCACGATGCCTTAGAGCGGGCGGAGTCGTGTGGGTGCCATTTCCGGGAGGAATACCAGACCCCGGACGGGGAGGCGTTGCGGGACGACGCTGATTTTGCCCATGTCGCCGCCTGGGAATTCGCGGGGGTTGACAACCCGCCGATTCTGCACAAGGAATCCCTGGCGTTCCAGTATGTGTCGTTGACGCAGCGGAGCTATAAGTAATGGACGTGACTCTCCACGTGTGGCGACAGAAGAGCGCCGCCGACCGGGGACGCTTCGTGCGGTACGAGGCCCGGAACATCAGCCCGGATATGTCGTTCTTAGAGATGTTCGATGTCGTCAACGAAGGGCTGATCGCCCGAGGGGAAGACCCGATCGCGTTCGACCACGACTGCCGGGAGGGGATCTGCGGGACGTGCGGGATGGTGATCAACGGCGTCGCCCACGGGCCGCGGCGCGGCACGACCGTCTGCCAGCTCCATCTGCGGAGCTTCAGGGACGGGGACACGATCACCGTCGAGCCCTGGCGCGCCCGGCCGTTCCCGGTCATCAAGGACCTCGTCGTCGACCGGGGCGCGTTCGACCGGATCATCCAGGCGGGCGGGTTCATCTCCGTGCCCACCGGCAGCGCGCCCGACGCCAACGCCATCCCCATCCCCAAGCCGGACGCCGATTTGGCGATGGATGCGGCGTCCTGCATCGGCTGCGGCGCGTGCGTGGCCGCGTGCCCGAACGGGGCGGCGATGCTGTTCACGGCGGCCAAAGTCTCCCATCTCGGCCTCCTCCCGCAGGGACAGCCTGAACGCCGCCAGCGAGTCAGGCAGATGGTGGTCGCGATGGACCGGGAAGGGTTCGGGAGCTGCACCAATTACGCGGAATGCGAAGCGGTCTGCCCGAAGGCCATCAGCATCCGGTTCATCGCCCGGATGAACCGGGACTATCTGAAGGCCAGTCTGATGGAATAGTGACGAGTGACAAGTGACGAGTGACGAGCAAAACCTGGTGTCATTCCCGCGAAAGCGGGAATCCATTCATTTGCCGTTTACGCACCATTTTAGAAAGGACGAGTCTTACCCGGCTTCATCCGGCAGGAACTCATACGTCTCGATCCCGGATGACTCCAGTCGATGCTTCAAGTTCTCGATACACCCCCGATCGCCCCACGCCAGGATTGTTTTCCCCTGGTGGGCCTCACGGAGCACACGACCAAGGCATTTGGTCAGCATCGGCGGAGCCGGAAACAGCACCGTCACCCGGTCTTCATGGCCGCGCGCCCATGTGAACACCTTGTCCGCCTGGAATTCTGGGTAGACCAGGACCATCGTATGCTCTCTCCCGGCAACGAGTTGAACAGATATAATTGAAATATATGTAGAATAGACATAATGTCCAGAAAATAAATGAGGATAACGGCGTCGTTTTACTAACGAAAACGCTCTGAGCGGGTGAGAAGTTCCAGATCTCCTAAAATTGCAGGGCTTTATGAGCATTTATTCTTTCAAAGTCATTCCTGCAAAAGCAGGCCTCCATCGGACGCTCGTCCTCATCATCTGCGCCTGCAGCCTGGCCACGGTCAGCCCGGCGTTCGCCCAGCAAGACATGTTTTTGCGCGACACCGAACGGGAGCAAGGACGACGGACGTTGTCGGCGAGCCGGGCGCTCATCCCCAACCTCTTTAACCAGGAGAACCTGCTGAAGGGCGTGGTGGACGTCCGGCTGATCCTGCCGCCGCTGGAACAACCCATCTCGCCCGCCACCTACACCGTCGGCCCCGGCGATAATATCCTGGTGCACATCGGCGGAGAGGTCAACCAGTCGTATGCGCTGACGATCAACCCGGAATGCCTGTTGGTCATCCCCACGATCGGCGCGATCGACGCGAACGGATTGACGCTCAGCCAGGTCAAAGAACGTGTCCGGCAACGCGCCCGCGTGCAGTACCTCAAAGCGGATATCACCACCGCCCTGCTCTACCCCCGGCAGTTCCGGGTCACCGTCTCCGGGGCGGTGAACAACCCGGGCTCGTTCGTCGCCACCCCGGTCGATCGTGTCTCTGAGGTGCTGTACCAGGCCAACCGGCCGACCGAAGTCCAGGCCCGACTCGCCGCCGACCGGGCGTTCGTCCTCCCTTCGACCCGCGCCTCGGACCGGAACATCGAGATCCGGCGGCGGGATGGGACGGTCATCGCCTCAGACTTGCTCCGGTATCTCGCCACCGGTCTCCTCGATCACAACCCGCGGCTGCTCGACGGGGACGTAATCTTCGTGCCGGTCCGGAACCTCGGCGGTGGGAATATCACCGTAGCCGGGGCGGTCAACTCGCCCGGCCAGTATGAGTACGCCGAGGGCGATCGCCTGGGGACCCTCCTCGACCTGGCGGGCGGACTGACCTTCGGGGCGGACCGGACACGGGTCGAGGTTTCACGGTTTCACGTGAACTCAGACTCCGTCCAGACCGTGGAGACGATCCCGATCGACCTGACTCAGGGCCAGACGGCGCTCAATACTCCGCTCCACCCGCGGGACCGCATCTTCGTCCGGACCGCCCTCAAGTCGGTCGCGGAATACCAGGTCACCGTCAAGGGGGAAGTCCGGTATCCGGGCACCTACCCGATTTCGTCCGACGGGATGGCGCTGTCTCAGATCATCAACGCCGCCGGGGGGGTGACGCCGTCCGCGTTCCTCAAAGGGGCGAGCGTCATCCGGGCCTCGAAGACGGAGCCGGCGCCCGCCAACGCGGACGCGGATCGCGTAGCGAAGATGCGCCTGGGCAAGCTCAGCCAGCAGGAACGGGCGGACTTCGAGGTGCAGACGACCTACCGGCGTGAGGTCGTCGTCGTCGATTTTAAGCGGCTGTTCAACGACCACGACCCGTCCGTGGACATCGTCCTCCAGGACGGGGACACCGTGGTCATCCCGTCGAAGAACGAGACGGTCAGCGTGATCGGGCAGGTAGTCAGTCCGGGCCAGGTCCCGTACGAAGCGGGCCAGTCCTACCAGCACTACATCCAGCAGGCGGGCGGGTTCGGGACGCACGCCCAGCGGCGGGGCGTCCGGGTGATCAAAGCCCAGACGTACGAATGGCTCCCTCCCGACCGCACGCCAGTCGATGTCGGGGACACCATCTGGGTTCCCCGCCCCCCTCAGCGGAACTACTTCGCGATTTTCAAAGAGACCCTCCAGGTGATGGCCACCCTGACGACCCTCTACCTGGTCATCCAGCAGATCGCACGGTGAATATGGTCCCGCACCCCCAACCCCGCTCCCAGAGCGGGCGAAAAGGCGAAACGGGGAAACGGCGAAACGGGAACACCTCACCCCTTTGTGTTTTGTCTCGTCACTCGTCACTCGTCACTCGTCACTGCTTTTTCCCCCTTTCGCCTCTTCGTCTCTTCGCCGTTTCCCCCCTTCTTTGCCTTGTGATGTGCGCCTGCAGCGCCCTTGACGCCGTCCCCGCCAACGTAAACACCATGGGCGTGACGCTTCCACCTGACGCCGCTCCTCCGGTCAAACAAACCCTGCGCCTCATGGGCGGAGAGCCGAAGACGCTCGACGCGACGCTCGACAATTACGGCACCGGCGCGTCCCAGTACATCTTCGAACGGCTCGCCCTGCTCAACGAGGAAGACCAGCTCATCCCCGGCGCGGCGGAACGGTGGGAGTCGTCGAAGGACGGCCGCGTCTGGACGTTCCACCTCCGCAAGGGCGCGCGATGGAGCGACGGCCATCCGGTGACCGCCCATGATTTCGAGTGGACGTACAAACTCCTGCTCGACCCGGCCCAGGCAAACGTCTACGCGTTCCTCTTCTACGAGATCAAGGGGGCGCGGGATTTCAACCAGCGCCGGGTGACGAACCGCGACGCGGTCGGCGTCCGGGCGCGAGACGACCTGACGCTCGTCATCGAAGCCGCCAGGCCGTGTCCCTACCTGCCGTACCTGACGTCGTTCATCTCCGCATCCCCCATTCCCCGGTGGCAGTTCGAGAAGTACGGCCGGAAATGGACGGAATCCGGCCACTGTGTCAGCAACTTTACGTTTAAACTCATCGAATGGACGCCGGGACGCCGCCAGGTCTTTGTCCTCGATCCCACCTACAACGGCCAGTACAAGGCCCGGCTCGAACGGGTCGTCATCCAGTTCATCACCGGGACAAGCGTCGGCATCTTCCCGTACGAGAACAACGAAGCCGATCTCGCCGCCGTGACTCCGGCTGACCTGCCCCGCGTGCAGGCCGACCCGAAACTGCGGCGGGAGCTGTTCATCTGGCCGCATCAGAGCACTGGATACCTGCTCTTCCAGACGAAAAGGCCGCCGTTCAACAACGTGAAACTCCGGCAGGCGATCGCCCATGCGATCGATCGGGATGTCCTCTGTAAAGTGGTCATGCAGGGCCTGGCTGCACCGGCGTACACGATGCTCCCGCCGAACTTTCCCGGCTACGTCGGCGATCGGTTCCGGAGCTTGCAGGCGTTCAACCCGGCGCTCGCCCGGAAGCTCCTCGCCGAAGCCGGCTACCCGGCCGGGAAAGGGTTGCCGCGAGTGGAGTTCTGGATGGGGGGGAGCGCGCAAGCCACCCGTGGCCTTGTCCAGGCCATCCAGGGGATGCTCAAAACGCATCTCAACCTCACGATTCAGGTGGTGACACACGAAGGAGTTGATTATATCAATAGCCTCTACCAGCACCGGATTCCATTCGGGCTGACGGGTTTTCAGTCGGATTACCCCGACCCGCACAACATGCTGTCGATGGTTTGGCACTCCCAGCCGGCCGGCTACGGCCGGCATGACTGGGCCAACCCGACGTTCGACGACCTGCTCGACCGGGCGGATTCGGAGATCGATCCGGTCAAACGGTTCCAGCTCTACGCCCGTGCGGAGCAGGTCCTGGCGGAAGACGTGGGCGGGGTCTTCCTCTACCACGGCGTCAACGCAGAGCTGCGCAAGCCGTGGGTGAAGGGCATCCCCAGGACGAAATCGGGGCATTATCCGTTCTGGGGGAATTATATCACACATACGCGAGTGTATATCGGGAAATGAACGTTTGCACGTTCACACGTTAGCACGTTAGCACGTTCGAATATCCTGGCTTTCAACGTTCCAACGTTCTAACGTTCTAACGTGCCAACGCTCTTTTACGGAGGTCATCGTGTCCAACGCACCACAGACGTTTGACGAGTATGTCGAACAGATGAAACGGACGAGCGGGCCGCTGATGGACGAACGCGAATGGGAGACCGTCATCGCGCCCAACCTGGAGGAGATCCGGCAGTCGCTCGAACGAGGCGGCGGAGGCCCAGATGATGAGGCGCACTGGGCGCTCGTCCGGAAGCAGTTCACGTTCGATCACGAGAAAGGCCATCTGAACACCGGAACGCTTGGGGCTTCACCGTTGTACGTCCGCCGGAAGACCGTTGAACTCCGGGAAGTGTCCGAGCGTGAACCCTGGCACCACCAGGGATGGGTGCACCGCTGTGAACAGGAGGCGATCCAGAAAGTCGCGGCACTCCTGAACGCACAGCCGGGCGAGATCACGTTCACGCGCAACATCACCGAATCGATGATCCAGGTGGCGACCGGCCTCGACCTGCGGCGGGGCGATGTGGTCGTGACGACCAACCGGGAGCACGGCGGTGGGCGGGTTTCCTGGGACATGGCGCACGACTGGCACGGGGTGCACGTCGAGAACGTGCCCATCCCGGATGTCGTGGAGGACGCAGACGGACTGGATGAGGCGACGATCGAGCTGTTCCGTCACACGTTCGAGCGGTACAACACGCCGAAGTATGCGAAAAAGAAAAAACTCTTGAGCGTCAGTCATATCTTCTCCCCGCTCGCCCGCCGGATGCCCGTCAAGGCGCTCTGCGCGCTGGCGCGCGAATACGGCTACCTGTCGTACGTTGATGGCGCGCAGACGGTCGGGATGATCCGCTTCGACCTGCACGACATCGGGTGTGATTTCTACGGGAACAGTCCGCACAAATGGCTGCTCGCCCCGAAGGGGACGGGCATCCTGTATGCGCGGAACGAATCAATCGCCCACCTGAAGGGGATGCACACGAAAGCGACGTGGAAGTCCTGGAAGACGAACAACGCAGCCCTCTCTGCCCGGCCATTCGGAGCCAGGGGGACTCACGATGTGGCGGCGTGCGGGGGGATTGGGTTTGCCGTTGACTTCCTCAACCTGATCGGCGGGATCGACCGGGTGGAGGCGCGCGGGTGGGGGCTGGCCTGCCGGCTCCGGGACGGGATTGAACGACTGCCCGGCCTGAAGTTCATCACCCCGAATCAGCCGAAGCACACGCCCATCGAGCGCCGGTTGTCCGGGGCGATGACCGCGTTCGTCCTCGACGGCGCCGGGAATATGGGGGAACAGCTCAGGAATCGGTACGGCATCGACTTCCCGGCGAGCGACCGGTGGGCGCGGGTGTCCACCCACTACTACAACACCCCGGCGCAGGTCGACCGGATCGTTCAGGCGCTCCGGGCGATCGCGGGAAGATAGAGGAAAAAAAGAATGGGGGAATGGGAGAAAGGGTGAAACAGCTTTACCCCCACTCTCCCACTCTCCCACTCATTGGAAAGATGGACATCCAGCACAACATCCTCCTCATCGGCGGCCGGCGGGCGGAAGACCTCGTCGCCGAATTCGGCAGCCCGCTCTACGTCTACGACGCGGCCGTCATTCGCGCCCGGTTCCGCGAGTTGCGAGAGGCGATCACCTATCCGAACGTTGATCTCCATTACGCCTGTAAAGCGAACACCAACCTGGCCATCCTCCGGCTGCTCCACGCCGAGGGGGCGTACATCGACGCCGTCTCCCCCGGAGAAGTGTTCCTCGCCCTCACCGCCGGGTTCTCGCCTGAGCACGTCCTGTTCACCGGCAACAACGTGACGGATGAGGAGATGGAGTACGTGCTCGACCGCGGCATCCTGGTCAACGTCGATTCCCTCTCACAGCTCGACCGGTACGGCCGACTGGCGCCCGACTCGCGCGTCTCCCTGCGGATCAACCCGGACGTGGGGTCCGGCCACCACGATCACTGCATCACCGGCGGGCCGGACAGCAAGTTCGGCATCGTGATCGAGGACGTCGATCAGGCGCGTCAGATCATCGCCGGCCACCGGCTTCAGGTCGTCGGTCTCCACGCGCACGTCGGCTCCGGCATCTTAGAGGCGGAGCCGTTTCTCCAGGCCGCCGACGCGCTGCTCGACGTCGTCCGCCGGTTCGAGGGGCTGGAGTTCGTCGATTTCGGCGGCGGCCTGGGCGTGCCCTACAGGCCGGACGAGCCACGGCTCGCCGTCCGCGCGTTAGGGGCGAGGGTCTCCGAACGGTTCCACGCGTTCTGCCACGACTACGGCCGGCCGCTCACGTTGAAACTCGAGCCGGGACGGTACGTCGTGTGCGAGGCGGGCATGTTGCTCACCCGGTGCAACTCCATCAAGGCGACACGGACGCACACGTTCGTCGGGACGGACTCCGGGTTCAACCACCTGATCCGTCACCCGCTCTACCTGTCGTATCATGAGATCATCAACGCGAGCAACGTGGAGGACGAGCGGTTCGTGTACGACGTGTGCGGGAACATCTGCGAGAGCGCGGACTTCTTCGCCCGGGGCCGGCTGATGTCGCGCGTTCGTGAAGGCGATGTGCTGGCCATCCTCAACGCGGGGGCGTACGGGTTCTGCATGAGCTCGAACTACAACTCCCGTCCCCGGCCTGCCGAAGTGCTCGTGGACGGCGGGACGGCGCGGGTCATCCGGGCGCGGGAGACGCTGGAGGATTTGCTGCGGGGGCAGGGGGAATTCTGATTGAAGGATTGTCATTCCCGCGAAAGCGGGAATCCAGCATTATCGCCAGATGTAGACGCATTTTCGCAATTCTTCCCGACCATGCTCTCCCATCTGTTGACTACTGTTCCCTTTGCCGACTGGAAGCACCCAAATCGTCTCGACATCAAAACCGGCTGCCTGAGCGATATCAGAGAGGATCAAGTCAACCGGGATGTTCATGCCCTCATAACGCACATTGTCATTGACCATGATCAGAGGAGCGCCTGGTTTAAGGATGCGAGCGCATTCAAAGATGACCAGTGACATCTCAAAGAAATAGTTGCGAACCATCCGTGGGATGCCAGAATTATTGAGCGCTTTCGAGGCTTTCCGTTGTTCCAAATACTCAAGAATCGTCTGCAAGTCTTTCTGAGAGTCAAACACTGTCGATGCCCGCGAATAGGCATTTGCCGAAAACATCGACCGTAGTGCAGGCTTCTCTCGATTCTCGACGGTACACGAAACCATCGCCTGGCGAAGATTCCGAATCCCTTCTTCATCGACACCGAGCATCGCCAATTCGAGCGCGTAAGTTCGAGTATAGTCGTAGCGATTGCAATAGGGCGGGGACGTAATCAAACCATCAAACGAGGCTGTCTCTAATTGAGGCAGGACTGTCAGGCACGACCCGTGAATGACGTCGATAGTCCCTCGCTTCGTTGACAGAGAGAGATCAAAAAGCTCGCCATCATTCCCGATATCTGCGCACATCTCGTCCAATTTTTGTGAAATGGCGACATCAAACGGCTTGATGGGACCTTTATCGAATGGCTTGCTGCCTTGATTCCGTCCCGAACGGTGATCCCACCGGAGATATTGACCATCTTTGCGGGTATAACCAATTTCTTCAAGGATACAGAGTGCGGCAAAGCGCAAGATACGCCGTATGGACGCCGAGGAGACTTGCTCCACGGTCGCCAAGTACTGGCCCAATGCGCTCTCAGTCTCCATCGGAAATGCGCCCCGCGTGATGCGTAGATGCGGGAAAGACTTCCCATCGTGTTGATTCATCCAGGGTCGCCCTGTACGCCATCTTTGAAGGATCGTTCGGATCTGTTCCGTTTCTCCGTTGAGAATCTGTTTTCGGACCTCTATCAGCTCATAACCAATCGGTAAGAGCTCAATGCCCACCGCATCCAGACCAAGCTGACTCGCCACAAACAAGGTCGTGCCGGAGCCTGCGAACGGATCA
>JACQVL010000058.1 GCA_016209865.1 Candidatus Latescibacterota bacterium
CTCGTCCACCACCACCACCAAAGAACCCACCGCTCCGGCCGAGGTTGAAGATATCGCTTCGCTCCAGGAAGAACGGGCGTTTCTCGTCGAACCGGAACTCGAATCGAGACAGGTTGACCACCTGATCGTCCGCCTCGATCTGCGCAAAGTCCGGGTTGACCGTCGCATCTGCCGTCAGCCCCGACCGCACGCGCCACTTCAAGTCGCCGCCGACCCGCCGCTGAAGCCCGTATTGAACGTCAGTCTGGGCGATCGGAATCGCCGCCGTCGGCCCGCCCACCACCTGACGCGTGCCCGCCGGGCCCAAGACGGTAAACGGGAGGACTTCCATCATGCCCCCCGGTTTGATGTCCCGGAGTCCGGTTAAGCGTCCCCCTTTGGCGAACTTGTAGGCCCCCCGGAATCCATCCTGCGGGCTGACCGGAACCCAGTAGGCGCTCTCGCGAGTCCGCAAGATGAACCGGCCGAAGTTGATGTTCCACGTCTGAACAGAGTTCGAGGGAAACCGCAAGGCCCGGAATGGAATGACCATCTCAGCCGACCAGCCGTGCGCATGGCGCACGCTGGCCGCGTTCCAGTTTCCGTTCCAATCCTGATCGAAATTGCTTCCCTCCTGGCTGACGAACAGATCGCGGCGCGCCCCGTTCGGGTTGGTCATGAACTCGTAGGATTCCCGTCCCCCCTCGAACGGGGCGATGATGGCCATGACGTAGTCGTTCGAGCCATGCAGCGGGCCGTCGCGTTTGAACTCCCTGGCGACGATCTTCGACGGCTCTGCATCGTAACACATGAACCCGATATACAGGTTCTCTGTGTCGTAGAGGACGCGCACTTCGGTGGGCTGTGACGCCGGGAATCCCTCTTTGGGCTCGAGTTGGTAGAAGCGGGAGGCGGACCTGGCGAGCTTCCAGGCATCGTCGTCGAGACGCCCGTCGAGCTTGATCGGAGTCGTCACCTTCACGGCAGTGAGGATGTAATCGTTCGGGTTGAGTGTGTGATAATCGAACGGCTTCGTCTCCACCGGCGGCGGCGTGCCGAACGGCGTGTCCGGGAGGGACGTCCGCCGGTCCTCCGACGACCCGCCCGGATCAGGCGCACCCGTCTCCGGGCGCGCGTCACTCGCGCTCAGTTCATCGGCTGTCAGGTTCTTCTGCTCGATGGCGGCGGCCGCGGTGGAGTCGTTCGCTGCCCCGGATTGACGGAGATCGGATGCGGCTCGGATGGATGAGGGCGCGCCCTCTTGGGCGCTCGTCTCAGTGGCGGCTGCGGCCAGGATGCACAGACAGATGCCAGGGATAACCCTCCTCATCCTCCAGGTTTGGGCCATGAATACCTCTCGACCACGGAAGGGCGCAGCGTGCTGCGCCCCTACTTCCCACGATAGGCGATCAGGTCGATCTCGATGTTCGCGTTCCCCAGCACCAGCCCGGCGACCACCGTCGAACGGGCCGGGGGATCGGCCGGGAAATACGTCCGGTAGACCTCGTTCATCGCCTGAAAATCTTCCAGATTCTTGATAAACACAGTCACTTTGACGCCATTACTCAGGCTCAGCCCTGACTTGGCCAGCGTCTCTTTGAGGTTATCCAGCGCCTGGGTAGTCTCCGGCTTGATTCCGCCCTCGACGAGTTTCCCCTCTTTCGTGCCGAGCACGCCAGACAAGAACACGTACTCCCCGGCTTCGATGGCGGCGCTGTAATTCTTGCTCGTCCCCGGAATGGCTTTCTTGCCGCGCCCTGCGGCCTGCTGGGATTGCGCGGGCATGACCGCGTAGCCGAGCGCCATCGCGCCGAGCACCACGACCGCCACGCCAGCGAGCAATCGCTTCGACAGTCCCACGGTCATCTCGACCGTCCCATCCGCTTTGCGAGCCGTCAGTCTGATGAACGATGCCATCTCCCCCTCCTTCGTCCAGTAGAGTGTCCTCGCGCATGCGTCCTCAAATTGGTAGATTATACAAACTGTGCTGAAAAACCTTCAGACAGATTCAGTGACGAGTGACCAGTGACGAGTGACGAGTAAAACAAAATGGATTCCCGCCTTCGCGGGAATGACATCAGAGAGCCCTGTTCTGTTTCCTTTCCTGCCCTTCCCGAATCCCGTACCCCGAACCCCGAGTTTTACTCGTCACTGCTTCACCAGTACTTCCGCCGTGTCCGTGCTTTCAGCACCAGTTGGCGGCCGTCTGACGAGGTGAAGCGCGTCAGGATGTTGGGGGACGCCTGCTCGAACCAGTAGTGCTGGGTGAGTGATTCGGTTTTGACCTCGACGTTCCAGGAAGGGATCGTCCCGATGCCGGTCTCGACCGGCTCCAGGCCCGTGACCGTGATCGCCGCGTCGATGAGTCTCGGCGGGGTCACCTGGTTGGTAATCTGCGTCTCGATGAAATGGGTGACGAACTCCAACCCCGGCTTGAACGGGAGACTGCGGAAGGAAACCGGGAGTTGATCTTCCAGGAGGTCTCCGGCCCTCAAGTCGATCAGATAGGTGCCATCCCCCTGGTGATCGAAGTAGGAATAGAAGACCAGTCTCGGCCGGCCATCCCAGCCGATGAATTCCTTGAACGTATTGCCGCACCATTCCTGACTGCCCATCGTCATCTTGACGACACGCATCGGCTGCGCCCGGTCGACGAACACGCTCGTCAGGTACCGGTAGGGATACTGCTCCGTCTGAATCTCCGAGACGACGTTCAGCTTCAGCACGGTCAGGAGGTCTCTGCCCTCGTACGGCGGGTCGGCTTTGACGTAGAACGCTTTTGTGAAGTCCTCCTTCACCGTGATCAACACCGTCTCGAACCGGCGGGGCTGCTGGTAGACCGTCCGGGCGGCCTCGTAGGTGGCCACCTCGGCCTGGCCGTCATCCCACACCGGGTCGAGACCCCAATCACTTCTCTCGTCGAGCTCCTGGGGGGACGATCCGGCGGCAAAGGGCGGACTCAGCCATCCGACCTTCCAGACAACCAGTCCGGTCACGATGAGCAGTACGGCTGCGATGAACCCGTTTCGCGGCGTCATGGATCGCTCCTTTCCTGGCTGATTGAGAAGCATCATCACGGCGCATACAGTATAGACGATTTCTCCTATGTTCGTCAAGCCATTTTCCCGTTCACCGACCCCCGACCCCCGATCACCAACCCTCGGCGTTTTTTCTATTGACAGTAGAAACGAGAGAGGTTATTTTGACAGAAAGCTCGTTGTGTTCGATGATCGGCGTTGCGTGATAGTCGCTCGATGAGACGGTTGGGTGCATGCACCGTACACAGGCTGTCGTATGACACGTGTGGTGACGCAGACGATTCAGAGTGGTGGAATGAGGAAAAGTGCACCCGGTGGTGCACTTTTTTTTTGAGGAGGATCGGCCTGGAGGCTCGACAGAATCGTCCCCATCCGAGGGGGTGCGGTAAGGCAGCGCCGGATGACGATTGGATGAGGAGGTCCGCATGCAGGACAGTTTGTTGACCCTGCTCCAACTTCAACAGATCGACCAGAGGTTGCAAGAGTTAGAGCAGCTCAAGGCTGAGATTCCCCGGCAGATCGAGGCCTTAACGCAAGAGTACACGACCATTGAACAGACGTTGACCGACAAAGAACACCGCCTGGCCGACCTGCACAAGGATCGCCGCCAGCACGAACGAGACCTCGAAGACGCTCAGGAGAAGGCCCGCAAGTATCAAGGGCAATTACTCAGCGTGAAGACGAACAAAGAATATGACGCCCTCCAGGTGGAAATCCAGACCCAGAAAGTGAACGTGACGGAACATGAGGACGCTATCCTGCGGTTGATGACGGAGATCGAGGACCTCAGCCGGGACATCGAGCAGACCCGGCTCATGGTGACGACGCAGCGGCAACGGATCACGGCGGAGCAGGACAGCCTCCAGCACCAGCTCACCGCAGTCGATGAGGACGTGCAGGTCGTCCTTGACGAGCGGCGGCGGACGCTCGTCCGGATCAACAAGCGGGTCGTCAGCGCGTACGAGCGGGTCAGAAAAGGGAAGAGCGCGGTGGCGGTGGTGCCCATCAAGAAGGGTGCCTGCGGGGGGTGCTTCAACATCATCCCGCTCCAGCGCATCGCGGAAATCCGGCGGATGGACCGGCTGATGACCTGTGAAAGCTGCGGGCGGATCCTCGTCCCGGAACCACAGGAATGACTGCACTCGTCGGGTATATCGACGGTGCGTCGAGGGGCAACCCTGGGGATGCCGGCATCGGGGTCGTCCTCGTCGCTGAAGACGAGCGGGTCGTGGAGGAAGTCAGTCAGCCGATCGGCCGGGCGACGAACAACGAGGCGGAGTACCGGGCGCTCCTCGTCTGCCTGGAGCGGGCGCATCAGCACGGGGCACGTTGTCTGACGGTGTGCGCGGACAGTGAGTTGCTCGTCCGCCAGATGAACGGGCAGTACGCGGTGCGCCACGCGCGCTTGCGCGAGTTCTACCAGGCTGCCTGTGAGCGGGTCGAGGCGTTCGAGGTTGTCGTCTTCTTCCATATCCCCCGGTCGGCGAACGCCCGCGCCGACGCGCTCGCCAGCGCGGCCGCGAGGAAACAGCAGAAAGAGCGACTAAGAAAAGAAGTGGGTGCGGGCCCAAGGAGGTCAGGTGATCGCGTCCGCTCGCCGTCAGGCGGGATGGATGAGGAAAGTCCGAGCACCACAGGGCAGGATGCCTGCTAACGGCAGGGGGCAGTGATGCCACGGACAGTGTCACAGAAAACACACAGCCGATCCCCGATCCGGGGAGGCAACGGTGAAAAGGCGAGGTAAGAGCTCACCGCGGCCCAGGTAACTGGGCTGGCAGGACAAACCCCATCCGGTGCAAGACCGAATAGGAGAGGAGAGACGGCCCGTCTCGCATCCCCCCGGCGTGGCCGGGGACAGACTCTCGGGTACGGTCGCTTGAGGCGGCTGGTGACAGCCGTCCCAGAGAGATGATCACCACCCTCGCCCCCGGCGAGGGCACAGAACTCGGCTTATGCACTGCTTGGGTTCCGCACCCGTTTACAAGCAGTGACGAGTGACCAGTGACGAGTGACAAGTAATACCTCCAGACCAGTACGCTGTCGTTCCCGCGCAAGCAGGAATCCAGCCTTGTATCTCGTCACGTGTTTTTCTTCGTGTTCTACTCGTCACTCGTCACTGGTCACTCGTCACTTCGTTTCACAGGAGTCGCTTCATGGCCCACCGCTGGATGTTGTCTGAACCCTCCGCCCATCGCGAGGCGCTGATGGCCCTCATCAACGTGCCAGGGGTCATCGCCCAGATCCTGATCAACCGGGGGGTGCTGACCTTCGACGACGCCCGGCGCTTCCTCAAGCCCCGGCTCGACGACCTGCACGACCCCTTTCTGATGCAGGATATGGACAAGGCCGTCGACCGGATGGCGACAGCCCTGCAGCGGCACGAACCGGTGATGGTCTTCGGGGACTACGACGTCGACGGCACGACCTCCACCGCGCTCCTGTACCTCGTCCTCCGCGGCCTCTCGGATCGGGTGTCGTTCTACATCCCCGACCGGCTGCAGGAAGGCTACGGGCTGTCCGAGCGAGGAATCGACGAGGCCGAACGACGCGGGTCGAGTCTGATCATCGCGGTCGATTGCGGGATCACGGCGACCCGGGAGATCGACCTCGCCCGGACGGCCGGGATCGACGTCATCGTCGTCGACCATCACCAGCCCGGCGACCGCCTGCCCGACGCCCTGGCTCTGCTCAACCCGAAACGGCCGGGCTGCCCTTACCCGTTCAAAGACCTGTGCGGCGTCGGGCTGGCGTACAAAGTCGCCCAGGCGCTGGCTGCTCGACTCGACCTCCCGCAAGAAATCGTCGAGACACACCTCGACCTGGTCGCGCTCGGGACGGCGGCGGACATCGTGCCGCTGCAGGGGGAGAACCGGGTGCTCGTCAAGCACGGCCTGGAGGAACTCCAGTACTCGCAGAAACCCGGCCTTCGCGCGCTCATCACCGCCGCCGGACTGTCGGACAAAGAACTGTCCACGTCACAGGTGGTCTTCGGCCTCGCCCCCCGTCTCAACGCCGCTGGCCGGATGGGGGACGCCTCACGCGGCGTCCGGCTGATGATCACGACGGATGCCGACGAGGCGGCCCGGCTGGCGGAGGAGCTGAACGCGGAGAACCGCCGCCGGCAACAACAGGATGAGTTGGTGTTCTTCGAGGCCAGGACTCTGGTCGAACAGGATGCGTGCCTTCGTGAGGCCAAAGGTCTCGTCCTCGCCTCCGACCGGTGGCATCCGGGAGTCATCGGGATCGTCGCCTCCCGGATGGTGGAGGCGTTCTGCCGGCCGGCCGTGATGATCGCGGTCGAGGGCCAGGTCGGCCGCGGGTCGGCGCGCACGATGGGGGATTTCCACCTGTACGACGCCCTGAAGGCGTGCTCCGACCTGCTCGTCCGGTTCGGCGGCCACCGGCACGCCGCCGGCCTGACCATCCGGGCGGACCGGATCGATGCCCTGCGAGAGCGGTTTAATGACGTCGTCTCCGAACGGACGACCCCGGCGGACTTCATCCCCAGGCTGCCCATCGACGCGGAGATCGCCTTCCAGGAGATCGACGCCCGTCTGATCAAACTGCTCAAGATGCTCAGTCCGTTCGGCCCGGACAACCGCCAGCCGGTGCTCGTCGCCCGTGACCTCACCCTGGCCAGCGTCCCATCCATCATCGGCAGCGACCGGACGCACCTCAAGTTCAGGGTCGAGCAGCATGGGCGCACGCTCGAGGCCATCGGGTTCGGGATGGCCTCCTGCGCGGAACAGCTCCGGTCGCAGCCTCAGGGCCTCCAGCTCGCCTTTACCCTGGAAGAGAATACCTGGAACGGGACGACCAGCTTCCAGTTGCGGGTGAAAGACATCAAGACCGGGACCGACGCATGACCGACCTGCTTCGCCGTTTCTTCTCCGGCGACCGGCTGGCGTTAGCGCGCGTCATCACGGTCATCGAGAACGACCCGGAGCGCCGGGAAACGCTGCTCCAGGCCCTCCATCCCCACACGGGACACGCCAGTCGCCTCGGCCTCACCGGCCCTCCGGGCGCGGGCAAGAGCACCCTCGTCGACCGGCTGACCAGCCTCATTCGCCGGGACGGCCAGACGGTCGGGATCGTCGCCGTCGACCCGACGAGTCCGTTCACGGGCGGCGCGCTGTTAGGCGACCGGCTCCGGATGCAGAGCACCTGGGCCGACCCCGGCGTCTTCATCCGGAGCATGGCCGACCGGAGCCAGAGCGGCGGGCTGGCCTCCGCCACCCCCGACGTGATGGTTGCGCTCGATGCGTTCGGAAAGGACACCATTCTCGTCGAGACCGTCGGCGTCGGCCAGTCGACCTTCGACATCGCCAACGTCACGGAGACGACCGTCGTCGTCCTGACGCCGGAGTCGGGGGACAGCATCCAGGCGATGAAGGCCGGACTGATGGAGATCGCCGACCTGCTCGTCGTGAACAAAGCCGACCGGGACGGCGCCAGCCGTTTCGCGTCAGAACTGAGGATGATGCTGGACATGCGGCAGCGCACGAGCGAGTGGCTGCCCCCCGTGCTCAAGACGAGCGCGCGGGACAACACGGGCATCGACGACCTGTACGCCTCTATCCTGTGCCACCGGGCGTACCTGACGCAGAGCCGCGAGTTGGATGCCCGTCGGCTGCGCCAGAGCCGGGCGGCGATCACGCGGGCGATCGACGCGCGAATCGCCCGGCGCATCTGGGATCAGCCAGAGACCCGGCCGGCGCTCGACCGGCTGGCCGAACGAGTCTGCCGGCGCGAGGTCGAGCCGTACGCCGCCGCGGACGAGGTTTTGAGGACGGTGGGATTGGGAAATTAAATTTATTGCGGATTGCGGAATGCGGATTTGGGATTGTTCAATCCGCAATCCGAAATCTAAAATCCGCAATCGTTCGGGAGGTGTCCGTATGGAACGCACAATCCGTGTCCTGGTCGCCAAGCCGGGACTGGATGGCCATGACCGGGGCGCGAAGGTCGTCGCCAGCGCCCTCCGGGATGCCGGGATGGAGGTCATCTACAC
>JACQVL010000056.1 GCA_016209865.1 Candidatus Latescibacterota bacterium
CACGTGAGCGACAGTCTGGACCTGTTAGGGGTGTGTCGAAAAGGACGATGAACCAGTCAGGGACGATCGTCTACATTCTGGGGTCTTTCCCCACGCTCTCGGAGACGTTCATCCTGCGCGAGGTCGTGGGACTGCGCCGGAAGGGCCTGCCCGTCACCGTGGTGGCGCTCAACCGGGGCCATCAGGAGGGGTTGTCGCCGGAAGAGAGGGTGTGCATGCGGGACGCGCGCTTCGTCCCGTCCCTTTTCTTCCCCACGGTGCTCTGGGCGACCCTCGTCGCGTTCCTGACATCGCCCCGGCGCTACGCGAAGGCGTTCAGGCGGATGATGGGACAGCCCCATCAGAGCCTGTATTGCTACCTGCGCGCGCTGTACCACGTGCTGGCGGTCGGCGCCATCGTCCGGCGTCTGTCGAACGGCCCGCCGGTCGTCCACGTGCACGGGCACTTTGCGTCCCTGTCGACCGAAGTGGCGATGGGAGTGGCCGCGTTCCTGGATGTGCCGTTCAGCTTCACGGCGCACGCGAAGGATATCGACATGTCCGCGAACACCCTCCCGGAAAAGATGCGGGCGGCACAGTTCGTCGTGACCTGCACCGATTACAACGCCCGGTACCTGCAGACGGTGTGCCCGGACCTCCACCCGGAGCATGTGGTCGTCGTGCGCCAGGGGGTGCCTCTCGATGAGATCGAATGGACACCGTCCAGGCCGTCTTCTCCCCCTCTCATTCTATCGGTCGGGCGGCTGGTGGAGAAGAAAGGGCATCACCACCTGATCGACGCGTGTGCGATGTTGAGAGGCGCAGACATCCCGTTCAGGTGTCTGATCATCGGGGATGGCCCGCTCCGCCAGAGCCTTTCAACGATGATCGTCAAGAAGGGCCTCTGGGACCGTATCACCCTGGAGGGGAGCCGGCCGTACCGCCAGCTCATGGAGTGTTACCGGCGGGCGACGGTGTTTGTCCTGCCCAGCCTGATCACAGAATCCGGCGATCGGGAAGGGGTCCCCAACGTGCTCGTCGAGGCGATGGCGTTCGGCGTGCCCGTCGTTGCGACTCCGACTTCCGGCATCCCGGAGCTGGTCATGGACGGAGAGACAGGGCTGCTCGTCCCCCCTGGGGACGCACGAGGCCTGGCGGTGGCGATGGCGCGGCTGATCCGGAATGACGACCTCAGACGCCGACTCTCGACGGCGGGCAGGTGGAAAGTCGAAGCCGAGTACGATATCGAGCACAACATCGTCCCGTTGATGGCGTTGTTCGAGACCTGCCTTCCGCTCTGGCCGTTATCGGCGTTTCAGTCGGTCTGACCCGATGCGATCAGACGGCTGCGATGGAGACGTAGTCGTACGAAGGAGTGCGCGATGGGATGGCCAGTGCGAGTCGCACTCGCGGGGTTGTGCGGACTGGCGCTGACGAGGCCATGCCTGGCACAGGGCGCAGGCGCCGGGCAGATCGTACGGATGACCCCTCAGGAGTGCATCGCTCGGGCGCTGTCCGTCAGCCCTGACGTCGAACAGGCGAAACTTGCGGTCTCTGCGCTTGAAGCGAAACTCAGCGAGGCACGGTTTGCAGGGGTGTTGCCCCAGTTTCAGTTGACCAATTTTTTCGGTCCCGTTCCGGGGGTGAAAGGCAACCTGGATAGTCTGGAGACGATCCGGAGTGACCTCTCCAACTTAGGGGTGTTCTCCCGGACGACGCTCGACCTCGTCCAGCCCCTGTACACGTTCGGACGGTTGAGCGCGGTTCAGGAAGCGGCCCGGTACGGGCTGCAGGCGGGGGAAGCGGGGGTGAGCCGCAAGAAAAACGACATCGTCCTGCAGGTCGAGCGGCTGTGTTACGGGCTCTTGCTCGCCAAAGCGCTGTTGAGCGTCGTGGAAGAAGCTCAGGAGAACATCCAGAAGGCCCGGACGAAGGTGAACCAGCTCTTAGAGGAAGGCTCGGAAGACGCCAGCGAGAACGACCTGCGGAAGATCGAGGTGTTCGAGTACGAGGTCAAACGGAACACCGAGCGCGCGCAGAAAGCCATCGAGCTGGGGAAAGCGGCACTCAAGATGACCCTCAAGCTCGACCGGCAGGCGGACTTCGACATCACCACGTCCGACCTCGAGCCGGCGCCGGTGACGCTCTCCGACCTGGGGGTCTACATCGACCGGGCGTATGCGTCACGGCCGGATATCAAGCAACTGCGCGCGGGCGTCCAGGCGCGCCGGTCGTTGCTGCGGGTGAC
Organism: Candidatus Latescibacterota bacterium; assembly: GCA_016209865.1. Taxonomy (GTDB): domain Bacteria; phylum JAAXHH01; class JAAXHH01; order JAAXHH01; family JACQVL01; genus JACQVL01. Next base: position 2,228 of record JACQVL010000056.1, read on the forward strand.
GCGCAGCGAGTATTTTCCGCAGATCGCCCTGGTCGGGTCGCTGCAATATGGGGCGGCGCCCAACCGGCCGCACTTCAGCAACCCGTTCCTGCGGGATGAGTTTAATTTCTTCCGGCTGGGAGCGCTGGTCACCCTCCGGCAGTCGTTCAGCTTCGGGCTGACGTCGGCGAGGTACCGGGCGAGTCAGGCTGAGTACTTCGACCTCGCCAGCAAAGAAGAGCAGGCGAGGAACGCGGTGGCGCTGGAGGTCGAGCAGGCGTACCGGGACGTGCAGGAGGCCGACCACAACGTCCAGAACAGCGAACGGGCGATGCGGGCGGCGAAGACCTGGCTGACGTCCGCCGCCATCGGGTACGACATCTCAGGGGAAACCGCCGACCTGATGAACGCGTTCACAGCGTACTCCCGGATGCGGCAGGAATACTACCAATCGGTGTTCAACCTGAACGTCGCCCTGGCCGTGCTCGACCACGTGACCGGGCGTGCGGCGTCGAACTGAGGCGGAGGGACGGTGGGTTTTCTGTTCGTGGCATGGCTGTTCGTGGGGAGTCTGGTCGCCGGGGTGAGCGCGGCGTTCGTCCCCACGGACGAACTGATGAACGGGGAGACGATCGTCGCCGACGATTTTAACGGATACAACGTCGGTGCGTTTCCGGAGGGATGGATGGCCTGGCGTGGGGATACGAACCGGGCTCGCCGGCTGTACACCATCCAGGAGGAGCACGGGAACCGGTACCTCCACGCGCGGGATGATGGGCACTCGATCATCATCCGCAAAGAGCTCCGGTCGTGGAATCCCAGACAGTACCCGATCCTGACCTGGCGGTGGCGCGCCAGAGTGCTCCCCAGAAGCGGGGATGAACGGGTCGCGCGGACGAACGACAGCGCCACGGCGGTGTACGTAGTTCTGTCCGAAAACCTGTTCCATATCCCGAAGACGTTAAAATACGTCTGGAGCACGACCACGCCGGTGGGCACGATCTACCGCCGGTCCGGGATCGGGCGGCCGTACGTGATCGTGCTCGAGAGCGGGCCGACGCGGCTGGGAACCTGGGTGTCCGAGACGGTCAACGTGTACGAGGACTACCAGCGCGCGTTCGGGGAGAAGCCGCCCAACCGGGCGGTCGGCCTCGGGGTGCTGACGGATGGCAACGCCACCCGGTCTGTCTCCGAGGGGGATTATGATGATTTTGTCATTCGCCAACGTACCGAAGGGTTATAGAAGGGGGGAGGCGTTGTGAGTCGAGATCGTCGTCCGCGCCTGGCGCTGGTGTTCCTCGCCATGGCGGTGTGCTGGACGGTGGCCTGGGTCGAGCCGTCCGCCGGGAAAGCGGGGCTGTCCCCGATAGAGACGTTGAAAAAGCGGGATGCGGTCATCCAGAAGTTCGTCGCGTCGGCCAAAGCTCCGGAACAGTCCCCAGAACTCCGGAAGGCGATCGTCGAGAGCTTCGATTTCACGGAGCACAGCCGGCTGTCGCTGGGCAAATACTGGGCGGAGCGCACCCCGAAGGAACAGACGGAATTCGTCGACGTGATGCGGGCATGGACGGAGAACCGGGCAGTCCGCAAGCTGCTGAAACGCGCCGAGCAGACGTCGTACGAGGGGGAAGAGATCACCGAGAGCCGAGCGGTCGTCAAGACGACGGTGCGGTATAAGGGCACGAAGACGAGCGTGGATTACAAGATGCGGCTGGCCGACGGGCAGTGGCGGATCTACGATATGGTGATCGACGGGGCGAGTGTCGCCATGGCCAATCGGGACGCGTTCTACAAGAAGATCCGGAAGACGTCCTACGCGGAGTTGGTCAAAACCTTGAGAAATAAAACACTCGAAGCGAGCTGACAGGAGCCTGGATGGAGAGGACACCGTTTCAGCGGGGCATTTTCCTGCTCATCGACGGCGCCCGGGCCGACGTGATGGAACGTCTGCTGCAGGCCGGAGAACTGCCCCATCTCCAGCGGTTCATCGTCGAGCCCGGCGCGTACCGGACGGCCACCTCGGTCTTCCCGTCCACGACCGGCCCGGCCCACGCGCCGTTCCTCACGGGCTGCACGCCGGGCACCTGCAACATCCCGGGCATCCGTTGGTTCGACCGGATGCAGCCCAACGGCCTGTCCCACTTCCGGCAGTGCCGGAGCTACGTCGGGCCGGGCAGCCTGTACATGGACGCCGACCTCCACACGAG
>JACQVL010000061.1 GCA_016209865.1 Candidatus Latescibacterota bacterium
AACCGGGAAACCGAGACGCTGGGGTTGCTGAAAGCGATCGATTGGGAGCCCTCGCCATCGCAGACGACTCTGGTGCCGGTGGAGACGAAGCTCTTCTGGCTGGCGAGGGCGCCGTTACGGGTCTGGGTGAAGCCACCGCGCAGCCGCAGCAGCCCGGCGGTGAACTGACCCTGGCTATCGGCCGAGCCATGATTGGACACGGTGGTGAACGTGGCGACACCCTCGACGGTGACCACGTCGTTGGGAGCGGTCATGATCAGCCCGTCGGGATTGGTGTTGCTGATCGTCACCGTGAGATCGCCGCCGATGCTCAGGCTCTGCCCGTTGACCGTCAGGAGGGCGCCGCCGTTGATGGTGAGGTCATTGACGGCGGCGTCGACATTGAGGACGGGATTGAACGAGGCGGGGTTGATTATGGCGTTATCGGCGGCGCCGGGCACGCCGTTGTTCCAATTTAACGGATCATCCCACGCGGAAGAGGTTCCCCCGGTCCACGTGGTGGTGACCTGGGCCAAACCATCGCCCATCATCACCCCCAAAACGGCAACGATCCAGACAAAAGCTATGAACGATTTACGCATCGCAGGCCTCCTGAATAAGCAGCTTCGTTTGAGATCAGAACTCATTTCAGCCAGAGCATCCTGAACCGCCCGTATGCTTCATTCCACGCAGCCCGATCGCGTGGCTCGTACGAGACGAGCGGGAACGACCGGCGGACGACCTCCCGAATCTGGGCGAGGTCGGCCAGTTCTCCGCGGGCCATCGCCTGGACGAGTAGGTTGCCGATGGCGGTCGCCTCGACCGGGCCGGCGATGACAGGCAGGCCGGTCGCGTTCGCGGTCAACTGGCACAGAAGCCTGTTCTGCGTCCCCCCGCCGACGATGTGCAGGACGGACAGGGGCGCGCCCCGCAGCGCGACGAGCTGGTCGAGGACGTACCGGTATTTCAACGCCAAGCTCTCGAACACGCACCGGGCGACCTGGCCGTGACTCGACGGCACCGGCTGGCCGGTCCGGGCGCACGCGTCCCTGATCGCATCCGGCATCCGTGCGGGACTCAAGAACGCCGGGTCGTCCGGGTCGATCAACGCGGTGAACGGCTCAGCGGCGTCCGCCATCTGGACGATCGTCTCGTGGCTCAGGCTGTCCCCGTCCCGCTCCCAGATGCGCCGGCACTCCTGGATCAGCCACAGTCCGGCGATATTCTTCAGCACCCGGAAGGTGCCTCCGACGCCCCCTTCGTTCGTCACGTTGAACGCGAGCGCCTGCGGAGAGATGACGGGCGTCGGGGATTCGATGCCCATCAGCGACCATGTCCCGGAGCTCAAGTACGCCCAGTCCTGTCCCCGCGCCGGGACCGCGGCCACGGCCGACCCGGTGTCATGGCTGGCGGGCGCGATGACGGTGAGGTTGCCCGCGCCCGTCTCCGAGGCGATGTCAGGGAGCAGCGGGCCGAGGACAGTCCCCGGCTGGATGAGGTCGGGCATGATCCGTGCCGGAATCCCGAACCGATCGAGCAGCGGCCAGGCCCAGGAACCGGTCCGTGGGTTGTAGCACTGGGTGGTCGTCACGTCGGTGAATTCCGCCGCCTCGACGCCCGTCAGGAACAGGTTGAACAGGTCGGGGATCATCAACAGCCGTTCCGCCGCGTGCAGCAGTGGAGAATCCGCCCGGACGAGAGCGATCAGGTGGTAGAGGGAATTGATGGGGATGAACTGAATGCCCGTCTGCTCGAAGATGTCTTCCTTCGAGACCTGGGTGAACACGTCTTCCATCACCCCGGTCGCCTGCGGGTCGCGGTAGGCGTACGGGAAGCCGAGCAGAGTCCGGTTCTTCCCGATGAGCGCGAAATCCACCCCCCAGGTATCGACGCCGAGGCTCACCGGCTTCTGGCCGGACCGGGCGCAGAGGCTGAGGGCGTGCGTCATCTCCTCGAAGAGCCGGAGGACGTCCCAGTGGAGATGATCGAGGACGCGGACCATCCCGTTCGGGAACCGGTATCCCTCCTCCAGCGCCAGCCTCTCCCCGTCGAACGACCCGACGACCGCCCGCCCGCTGGACGCGCCGAGGTCAAACGCCAGATATTGGTGTGAGGCCATGGGGGACCCCCGTGAATGAATCGCTACACAGCATAGCTGCCGGGCTCTATCCCGTCAAGGAGAAACTGTGTTCCCGAACCCCCAACCCCGAATCCCGAACCCCGTCTTTTGCCCTTTAAATCACCATCCGCTTCCAGGCGCCCCGGCGGAACCGGTAGAAACAGGCCAGGCC
>JACQVL010000007.1 GCA_016209865.1 Candidatus Latescibacterota bacterium
GAGTTAATGCGGCTGGACCTGCAGCTCGTCATCTTGGGCACCGGGATGAAGGAGTACCACGACCTGCTCGCCCAGGCTGCCGCGAAGCACCCGGAGAAGGTTGGGGTGAAGCTCGCGTTCGATAACCGCATCGCCCATCTGATCGAGGCCGGAGCGGACATGTTCCTGATGCCGTCCCGGTACGAGCCGTGCGGCCTCAACCAGCTCTACAGCCTCCGGTACGGGACGCTCCCGGTCGTCCGCGAGACGGGCGGGCTGGCGGACACGATCCAGGATGACGACCCGGCCACGCATCAGGGGACCGGGTTCAGGTTCAAAGAGTATACCCCCGAAGCCCTGCTCGGTGCCGTCCGGCGCGCGCTGGACGCCTACCACAACCCGCCTGTCTGGCAGGCGATGATGCGGCGGGCGATGACGGCCGACTTTTCGTGGGGGTCATCCGCGAAGAAGTACGCGGCCCTGTACGAGAAGGCGGTGGAGAAGAGACGGGGTTCGGGGTTCGGGATTCGGGGTTAGGGAAGGACTTTCAAGAGCGGGAACTTCAAAGGCACATTCATCGTTGTTGCCAGTACAGAGCGGTCAGCATTGCACTGGACGCCCGCTCCTGAAGGAGCGGGTTGCCCAGACAAAGCCCGCTGAAGCGGGCTCACAGACCGCTTCGAAAGCATTGACTCGCCCGTGGAGCCCCGTTCACGGGGCTTCGTCCGATCAGCCCGCCCATTCATGGGCGGGCGGAGTTGAGCAATTCCCATGATCTCCCGTCTCCTCGCCGGATTCCTGATCGTCGCCCTGCTCGTTCCCCCGCTCGCGGCGGAAGAAGTCGCCCTCGTCTGCCGGGACTCGGACGCGGGCATGATGCCGATGGATCGGTGCTGCTGCGCCGCCGCTGAACAGACCTCATCGTGCGATCCGATTCACATGATCCGGTCGTGCTGCTGCGACGTGCGGATCACGTACCGCCTCGATCAGCACAACCGGGAAGGGATGCTGACGGGGCAACCCGTCTCCGGACGGCAGCACGGTTCTTCTGAGGATGGCTCTCTGGTTGTCCCATCGGGTCTCTCTCCAGAAGCTATTCTCTCTTCTCCTCCTCTCCTCGTCTCGTTCATTCCATCGAGTCGATCTTCCCCATCGCCCCAGCTTTCTCTCCTCTGCATCTACCGCATTTAAGCGATCAGCTTTGGGATCATAGGATTTGGGATTGAGGGATTGCCGAAGCAGGATTCTCACTCCCTCTCCAATCCAAAATCCAAAATCTAAAACCCAAAATCCCAAGGAGCCTCTATGCACCCGCGTACCCGCGTCAGGGTGGCGCTGGCGTTGTGTACGGTCGTCGTGATCGCCGGCGTGTCCCTGATCGTCACTCAGTATGGAGATCGGATTCCGGGCCTCAAGTCGCTTCCCATGTTCCGGCCGGCAGCGGGCGTTGTCACGGCCCGGCCGGACGAGGCCGACTACTGGACGTGCACGATGCACCCGTCAGTCCGCATGAAAGAGCCGGGGAAATGCCCGATCTGTGGGATGGACCTGGTGCCCGTCCGGGCGCAGGGCATGCCGGACATGCCGGGGATGAAAGGCATGACACCGGCAACGACACAACCCGCACAGGTGGGCAACGCCCCGGATCGCTCGGTCTTCACCGTCGATCCTGCTAGACAACAACTCATCGGCGTCCAGATTGATACAGTGCAGATCCGTACGCTGGAGAAGACCATCCGCACCGTGGGGCTCGTCGAGCCGGACGAGCGCCGGACAGCCCAGATTTATACCAAGGTTGACGGGTGGATCGACAAGGTGTTTGTGAATTACACCTGGCAGCATGTGATGAAGGGTGCCCCGCTCTTCTCGCTCTACAGCCCGGACCTCGTTTCCACCCAGGAGGAATACTTGACCGCCCTGAAGTCGATGGAACGGCTGGGCGAGAGTCCGTTTCCTGATGTCGCGGCACGGGCGCGCTCGCTACTCGACGCCACCCGGAAACGGCTGCTCTTCTTCGATATTACCCCGCAACAGATCGATGAACTGGAGCGGACCAAACAGATGAAGAAAGAGCTGATCATCTATTCCCCGATCACCGGCCATGTGACCGAGCGGAATGCCTTTCCCGGGATGCGTGTGGAGCCGAACACACGGCTGTATACGGTGATTGATCATTCGTATATATGGGTGAAGGTGGACATCTACGAGCAGGACATCCCCTTCGTCCATGTCGGCCAACGCGCGAGGATGACGGTAGACGCCTATCCGGGCCGGACGTTTGCCGGGACGCTGACGTTCATCGAACCGCACATGATGAGCGAGACCCGCACCCTCAAAGTCCGTCTGGAATTCCCCAACCCTGATCTCGTCCTCAAGCCGGAGATGTACGCCAACATCGACCTCACGGTGTCCGTCGGCCCGCGTCTGGCCGTCCCGACGAGCGCCGTCCTGCGCACCGGCCAGCGCGATTTGGTGTTCGTCAATCGCGGCGAAGGGCGGATGGAGATGCGGAAGGTAGAGGTCGGGACCAGGACAGGGGATTACTACGAAGTCCTCGGCGGGCTCCGGGCGGGGGAGCGGATCGTGACGGCGGCGAATTTCCTGATCGACGCGGAGAGCAAGGTGCAGGGCGCGCAGGCGACGTGGGAGACCCCGAACGTCCAGCACAAGGAGCACGTGCCATGATCAACCAGATCATCGACTGGTGCGCGCGGAACAAGTTCCTCGTCCTGCTGGCGACCGCGTTCCTCGTCGCCTGGGGCGTCTGGGCGATGTTCAATGTTCCATTAGACGCCATCCCCGACCTCTCCGACGTGCAGGTCATCGTCTTCACCGAATGGCCGGGCCGCAGCCCGGACCTGGTCGAGGATCAGATTACGTACCCGATCGTCACGAAGCTCCTCGCCGCACCGAACGTGCAGCGCGTCCAGGCGATCTCCGACTTCGGAGTGTCGTACGTCTACGTCATCTTTGAGGACGGAACCGACCTCTACTGGGCGCGGAGCCGGGTGTCGGAGTACATGCAAGGGGTGGCCGGCAGACTGCCCGAAGGCGTCACCCCGGTGCTCGGCCCGGATGCGACCGGAGTGGGCTGGGTGTTCGAGTACGCGCTCGTCGATGAGACGGGCCGACACAACCTGCAAGAATTACGGAGCTTCCAGGACTGGTCCCTGCGCTACTGGCTGCAGGCCGTGCCGGGCGTCGCCGAAGTGGCGAGCGTGGGCGGGTACGTCAAGTCCTACCAGGTCAATCTCGACCCCAACAAACTCTTCGCGTACCGCATCCCGCTAAGCCGGGTAGTGGACGCCATCCGGCGGAGCAACAACGACGTCGGCGGCCGTTCGATCGAGGTGGCGACCGCTGAGTTCATGGTCCGTGGCCGCGGCTACGTGAAGTCCGTGGCCGACCTGGAGCGCGTCCCGGTCGGGACGGATGAACGAGGCACCCCGATCTACCTCCGGGACCTTGGCGAGGTGCAGCTCGGACCCGACATGCGGCGCGGTTTAGCCGAGCTAAACGGCCGGGGAGAGACGGTGGGTGGGATTGTCGTCATGCGGTATGGAGAGAACGCGCTCGACGTGATCAACCGGGTGAAACAGCGGCTGGCTGAGGTGAAAGATTCCTTCCCGCCGGGGGTCAAGCTGGTCATCACGTACGACCGGGCTGAACTGATCGAACGCGCCATCGAGACGCTGAAAGGGACGCTCACGGAAGAACTCCTCATCGTGAGTCTGGTCATCCTGCTCTTCCTGCTGCATATCCCGAGCGCGATCATTCCGATTCTCACGATTCCGATCGCGGTCGTCATCGCGTTCATCCCGATGTCGTACATGGGACTGACGGCCAACATCATGTCGTTGGGCGGGATCGCCATCGCCATCGGCGCGCTCGTCGACGCGGCGATCGTCGTCGTCGAGCAGACGCACAAGAAACTGGAACACTGGGACGCGGAGGGCCGGCCGGGCGACTATCAGGACGTCGTCATCCGCGCCGTCAAAGAAGTTGGTGGACCGAGTTTTTTCTCGTTGCTCGTCATCGCGGTGTCGTTCATGCCCATCTTCACGTTGGTGGCGCAGGAGGGGCGCTTGTTCAAACCCCTGGCATTCACGAAAAACTTCTCGATGGCCATCGCCGCGGTGTTAGCCATCACGCTCGACCCGGCCATCCGGCTGCTGTTCACGCACGCGAAGGCGTTCAACTTCTCGCCACGGTGGCTCTGCAGGATGGCGAACGCCGTCCTGGTCGGCACGATCCACAGCGAAGAGCGGCATCCGATCAGCCGCCCGCTGATGCGTCTCTACCAGCCGGTCGTCGAATTCGTCCTACGGCACCGGTGGGCGGTGGTCGTCACGGCGGGACTCCTCGTCGCCCTCACCGTTCCGGTCTACTTCCAGCTCGGCTCCGAGTTCATGCCGCCCCTGAACGAAGGGTCGATCCTGTTCATGCCTACGGCGGTGCCGGGAATGTCCATCACCGAAGGGGCGAAGGTCCTCCAACTGCAGGACAGGGTCCTGGCTCAGTTCCCCGAAGTGAAGAGCGTCTTCGGCAAGATCGGCCGCTCGACCTCCCCGACCGACCCGGCCCCACTGAGCATGGTGGAGACGACCATCATCCTGAAACCCCAGAATGAATGGCGCACGGTGCATGAAGACCGCTGGTACTCCGGGTGGGCGGTCTGGCCGCTGAACACACTCTTCGGCCTCGTCTGGCCGGAGGAGCGGCCGATGACATGGGATGAACTCGTCAGCGAGATCGACCCGAAGGTGAAGGTGCCGGGGATGGCGAACATCTGGTGGATGCCGGTGCAGACCCGGACGGAGATGCTGTCGACGGGCATCCGCAGTAATTTGGGGATCAAAGTCTTTGGCCCGGACCTGACGATGATCGACACCGTGGCTGTCCGGGTCGAGCGGGTCCTGAAAGACCTGCCCGGCACCCGGTCGGTGTTCGCGGAGCGGACGACCGGCGGGTACTATCTGGATTTCAACATCAACCGGGAAGCCGCGGCCCGGTACGGGTTGACCGTGGGGGATGTGGAAGACATCATCGAGACGGCGATCGGCGGGATGGACGTCTCCCGGACGGTCGAGGGCCGGGAGCGGTATCCGATCACCGTCCGCTATTTGCGCGAGCTGCGCGACGACCCTGACATGCTCAGGCGAGTGCTCGTCCCGACCCCAGCCGGGGCGCAGGTGCCCCTCTCTCTGCTGGCCGACATCCAGCCCACGACGGGCGCGCCGATGATTCGTGATGAGAACGGCCAGTTGCAGGGGTTCGTGTTCGTCGACGTGACGGAGAAGGATTACGAGGGGTACATCGAGCGAGCCCAGCAGGTCGTGCAGGAGAAGGTGTCCCTACCGCCGGGCTACCGGATCGAGTGGGCGGGGCAGTACAAATATCTACTCCGGACGCGAGAACGATTGAAATATATCCTGCCTTTAACCCTGTTCATCGTGTTTGTCCTGCTCTATCTCAACACGAAATCCGTCGTCAAAACCTGGATCGTCCTGCTCGCCGTGCCGTTCTCGGCGGTCGGGGCGATCTGGCTGCTGGCTCTTCTCGACTACAACATGAGCATCGGCGTGTGGGTCGGCCTGATCGCGTTGATGGGGGTGGATGCGGAGACGGGCGTGTTCATGCTGTTGTACCTCGACCTCGCCTACGAGGAGCGTCGTGCGAAAGGACGGATGAACACGTTGGAAGACCTCAAAGAAGCCATCATCTACGGGGCGGTGAAGCGCGTGCGTCCAAAGGTCATGACGGTCGGCGTCATGTTCATGGGGCTGCTGCCCATCATGTGGTCGGCGGGAACGGGAGCGGACCTGATGAAGAGGATCGCCGCCCCGATGATCGGGGGGATCTTCACCTCATTCATCATGGAGCTTATGGTCTACCCGGTGATTTATGAGATCTGGCGCGGCCGCGGGATGCACAAAGCCGCAGACAGGGAGGGAATATGACACCCATACATCGCCAGACGATAGTATTCCTCCTCGCGTTGATTTGTTCAATCAGCCCGGCCCGGGGACAGTCCTCATCGCCGGCCGCCGTACCGCCTGTTATTCAGCTCGATGACCTCGTCCAGGAAGCGCTGAAGAAGAACCCCTCCATCCGGGCATCACGCGCTCGGTGGACAGCTGCGACCAAGCGGCCGTCCCAGGTGAGCACCTTGCCCGACCCGATAGTCACCTTCGTCGAGATGAGCGATGGGACACCGAGGCCGTTCGGGAACCTCGGTAAGGAGAGCTTTAGCTGGTACGGAATCTCCGCCGCTCAACCGATCCCGTTCTCCGGTAAGCTCTCGCTGCAGGGGCAATACGCGTCCCAGGACGCCGCGGCGCTCGAACAAGAGGCCGAGACAACCGCCTTGCAGATCGTCGCTCAGGTGAAACAGGCCTACTACGATCTCTATCTGATCGATCGTTCCCTCGACATCATCGCAAAGGACAAGGACCTCCTGGAACGGTTCGAGCAGATCGCAGAGACGAAATACGCGGTCGGACAAGGTCACCAAGAGCCCGTCTTGCGAGCACAGCTTGAACTGTCACTGCTCACGGAACGGCTCACCGTGTTGGAACAACAGCGCGGCAGTGCGATGGCCCAGCTCAATCGTTTGCTCAATCGTCCCCCGGACACGTCACTGGCGGGCAAGACCGCTCCAGTTTCACCCGCTGGCTTTCAGTACACCCTGGAAGACTTGCTTCGCGAAGCGAAAGCACGGTCGCCGCAACTCCGGGCGCGGCAGTTCATGGTGGACCGAGAGAACGTCGGGCTCAACCTGGCCCGGCGGGCCTACTACCCGGACTTCACCGCGATGTACACCTATTTGCATCGTCCCACGTTCACCGATATGTGGGAGATCAAAGTGGATGTGCAGTTCCCGCTCTATTTCTGGAGGAAACAACGACTCGGTGTGAACGAAGCGGCGGCCACGCTGGAAGCGGCTCGGCAGGAGTATCAGACCGCCGCGCAGGAACTCTTCTTCAACATCAAGGCTGAGTACCTCATGGTGAACGCGACGAAGCGACTGATCGACCTGTCTGGCACCGTAGTCGTGCCGCAGGCCACGTTAGCCACCGAGTCCGCGCTGGCGGGTTACCAGGTCGGGAATGTCGATTTCCTGACGCTCCTGAACGATTTCACCGTGCTTCTCAACTACGAGTTGCGCTACCACGAGCAAGTCGTCGCCTACCACAAAGCCCTGGCCCGTCTGGAAGAGCTGACGGCGTTGCCGCTCTTGCGGTGACGGGGAGCATCCGGCTTACTGCACGATCTCGACCGCCCCGGTATCCAGGTCGTACCGCGCCCCGACGATCGTGAGCTTGTGCTCGTCGAGGTGCTTGCCTAAAATCTCCCGCGACGTGCCCAGTTGCTTGACGCCCAGGCGGACGTTCGCCGCGATGGCGTTGTCGACAAGGTCGCCCGGTTGCCCTTTGACCGCATCCACCGCCGGTTTAATCGCCTGGACGAGGCTCTTGATGTGGGCTTCCGGCTCGCCCGGCTGCGTGGCGGCGGTGACCGCTCCGCAGCGTTCGTGCCCCAACACCATGACGAGCGGCGCGCCTAAGTGCTCGACCGCGTACTCGATACTCCCCAGCGCGACGTCATCGACGACATTCCCGGCGACCCGGACGACGAACAGATTCCCCAGTCCGGCATCGAACACGATCTCAGGCGGGACGCGCGAATCCGAGCAACTCAAGATGACGGCGAACGGCGTCTGGGATTTTGCGAGACTCTCCCGGCGTTGGCGGGTCTGGTCGGGGTGGGTGAGCTGTCCGGCGACGAACCTCTTGTTCCCGTCCATCAACCGGGCCAGCGCGGCGTCGGCGGTCATCTTCGCGCCGGGCTGGTCTGCTGCCCGCACGACGGGTGAGGCTACGAGAAGGGACACGAGCATCAATCTAACGGAGAGGCGCATGGGAACGGCTCCTTCAGGCAGTGACGAGTGACGAGTGACTGCTGAACGAAAGGCATGTTCTCATTCATCATTCTGCATTCATCGTTCATCGTTCGCACGATGCTTCAGGTACTCCAGATAAGCCAGGTGACACAGGTACGCCTCGATGTACCGGCGTCCGGTGAGGCAGACGTCGAGTTCATCCAGCGCACGGCGCGGGTCGATGAACCGCAGCCCCTGCCCCTCCCCCAGGACGAGCGCGGAGACGGGCTTGTCGAGAGGAGCGACGTAGAAATGACGGGTATGATCCGCGTCGTAGAACGTGGCCAGGTGCTCGAACTGCGTCAGGTCGTGGCCGATCTCTTCCCGGACCTCGCGGATGAGCGCCTGCTCGGGCGTCTCGCCGTCCTCGACGTGCCCGCCGATGATGCTCCATTGATCGGGGAAGAGAATACGCGGGTCGTTGTCCCGATGATGGACGAGAATCTCTCCGTCAGGGTTGACGAAGAGAATGGAGACGATAGTCGGCATGAGCGCACTCTTCCGAATGAGAACGTGACCAGTTAGTCATGTTTTCTCGTCACTTGTCACTGGTCACTCGTCACTGTTTCTACTTCTGATTCTGCTTCATGAATTCTTCCGCCGCCTTCTTCTGTTCAGGGGTTAAGTCTGTTTCATCGAGTTTTTTCGCGATGCCCTGCTTCATGGCTGCGTCATAGATCGGATTACTCTCCTGCGATTTCTGGTGAAGAAGATTCATCACCCAGGCCACCACCACGGCCAGCAGGAGGGCACCGCCGTACCAGCCCCACGTCAGCACCACCCGGCGAAACCGGGTCTTGAGGGTATGCCGCCAGACACGCGGCTCCAGGCGGAGCCAGAACCGGGACATACATGTCGCGCACCGGTAAGGCCGTTGATGGAACCAGAGCAGCCAGTTGAATAACCGTTCATACCAGCGCCGCCGTGACCGGTACACGTCGGTACTGCCACACGTCGGGCATTGCATGAGGAACCTCCAGAGGAAGGTTGAGGTTGAGGAAAACAAGTCATTCCTCAATCTTAACCTCAATCTGCTCGTTTTTTCAGTTCACTCAATTTGTTTAACGCCTCGAGCGGCGTCAAGGTATTAATGTCAAGTTGCCGCAGTTCATCGACGATGGGGTGGTCCTGCGGGACGAACAAGCTGAGCTGGTACGCGTTCTGCCTGGGATGATGCCGGGTCGAGCGCGCCGGCCCGGCGGGGGTTGCCCCTTCGGCTTCCAGGTCGGCCAACACCGCCTTCGCCCGATCGACGACCTCCTGCGGCAGCCCGGCCAATCGCGCCACCTGGATGCCGTAACTCCGGTCACAGCCCCCCTCCACGACCTTCCGCAGGAAGACGATCCGGTCCCCCCGCTCGCGGACGGCCACGTTGTAGTTGCGGAGACGGGGGAGGGCGGATTCCAGGTCGATCAGTTCGTGGTAATGCGTGGCGAAGAGCGTCTTCGCCGCCCGCTTCGGGACGTTGTGGAGGTACTCGGTCACCGCCCAGGCGATGCTCAGCCCGTCGAACGTGCTCGTCCCCCGCCCGATCTCATCGAGCAGGATGAGACTGCGCGGCGTCGCGTTGTTCAGGATGTTCGCCGTCTCGTTCATCTCGACGAGGAACGTGCTCTCTCCCCGGGCGAGGTTATCAGACGCCCCGACCCGTGTAAAAATACGGTCGACCGTCCCGATCCGGGCGGAGCGGGCCGGGACGAACGAGCCGAGCTGCGTCATCAGGACGATCAGCCCGGTCTGGCGGAGGAACGTGCTTTTCCCCGCCATGTTCGGGCCGGTGATGAGGGCAATCTGCTCCGTCTGCGTGTCCAGATGGACGTCGTTCGGGACGAACGGCTCGCCTTCGAGCAGTTGCTCGACGACCGGATGCCGGCCGTCCAGGATGTCGATCCGCGTGTCCTCATCGACGGCCGGGGCGACGTAATCGTTCTGCACCGCCACGACGGCCAGGGCGGTCAGGAAGTCGAGTTGGGCGAGGGCGCGGGCGTTTCCCTGAAGGTGGCCGAGGTGACTGGCCACCTCCGTCCGGAGCTGGAGGAAGAGCTGGTACTCTAATTCCACCATCTTCTCTTCCGCCCCTAAGATCTTCTCCTCATATTCCTTCAGATCCGGGGTGATGAACCGCTCGGCGTTGACCATCGTCTGCTTCCGGATGTAATCGCCGGGGAGCTTGTGGAGGTTGGGCTTCGTCACCTCGATGTAGTACCCGAAGACTTTGTTGTACTCGACTTTGAGCGACTGGATGCCCGTGCGCTCGCGTTCGTGCTGCTGGAGGGCGGCGATCCACCGCTTCCCGCTCGAACTGACCGCCCGCAGGTCGTCCAGCTCCGCATGGTAGCCCGGACGGATGAGGCCGCCCTCGGTCAGCGCTAAGGGCGGGGCCTCGACCAGAGCGCGGTCGATCCGGTCGGCCAGGCTGCTCAGGTCGTTCAACTGGTCGCGGAGCGACCGGAGCAGGGACGATTCGACGCCGGCCAGGGCGGCTTTCATCGACGGGATGAGCCGGAGGGCGTCCTTCAGCCCGATCAGGTCGCGGCCGTTCGCCCGCTCCGACCCGACCCGTCCGGCTAACCGTTCGATGTCCCCGGTCGATTTCAGCAGTCCGGCCACCTGGTCGCGCAGGTCGTGGCGGTCGACGAGTTCCCGGACCGCCTCCTGGCGGAGCATGATGGCGGGCACCGAGACGAGCGGCTTCGTGATCGCGCTCCGCATGAACCGCGCCCCCATCGGGGTATACGTCCGGTCGAGCACCGACAGCAGCGTCCCTTCGCGTCCGCCGTCCCGGAGGGAGTTGATGAGCTCTAAATTCCGCTGGGTGGCGGCGTCCATCAACATCGACTCGGAGACGGTGTAGTGGGACAGGCTCCGGAGATGGGCCAGCCGGTTTTTCTGCGTGTCTTTCAAATAGATGAGCACCCCACCCGCCGCGGCGATGGCCGGGACGAGACCGTCGCAGCCGAACCCTTTCAACGAGGCGGTCTGGAAGTGCTCGATCAGCGTCCGGTGGGCAGAGTCATAGGCGAACGCCCAGCCGTCGAGCAGGCTGATGACGATGTCCGGGAAGCGCGGACTGAGCAGGGTGCTCGCGCCCTCCGCCCATTCGCGGGGGACGACCGCCTCCGCCGGGTTCAGGCGGGCCAGCTCGTCGAGAAGGTCGGCTTCCGTCAATTCGGTGACCGCAAACTCGCCCGTCGAGAGGTCGACGAGCGCCAGTCCGTACCGGTCCTGACCGGGAGCCAGGCCGATGATGTAGTTGTTCTGGCGGGCATCAAGCGTCTGGGAGAGCAGCGACGTGCCCGGTGTGACGACCTCTACCACGTCCCGCTTGACGATGCCCTTCGCCTTCTTAGGGTCCTCGACCTGTTCGCAGACGGCCACCTTGTACCCGGCCCGGATGAGTTCCGCGATGTACTTCTCGACCGCGTGATAGGGCACACCGGCCAGGGGCGTCCTCTCCGGGCCGCCGTGATTCCGGGCGGTCAGGGTCAGGCCGAGTACCTTCGAGGCGACCCGGGCATCCTCGTTGAACGTCTCGTAGAAATCCCCCATCCGAAAGAAGAGGATGGCATCCGGATGTTGTGCCTTCATCTTCGCGTATTGCGCCATCGCGGGGGTCATAGCGTATCACATGATGAAAAAAGCGGATAAGCCTAAGACAGAATGGAATAGGGGCGCAGAATTCTGCGCCTCTACTATAGGGAAACGACGCAACAGAGTCAAGGGCTTTCTTCCTCTCCCGGTCATCCTTGATGAAAAACCGCTTGACAATTTCGCCAGATAGTTTTATTTTTGAAATATTCTTTTTTCGAATAATTTGAAACAATAAAAAAGGGGAATCCTCATGGAAACGGTAGAAGTCAAAGCGAAGGAGTTGGTCGGGTATATCGACCTGCTCATCCATCGCGTCATGCTGATCCAGCACACGGGCAACGACGTGTGCGGGCACCTGACCCGGCAGGAGCTGAACGTCATCACGACGCTCGGCAAGCACGGGTCGTGTATGATGAGCGAGATCGCCGACCACGTCATGCTCGCCGTCAGCAGCGTGACCGGCATCGTCGATCGGCTCGTCGAGAAGAAGCTCGTCCGCCGGGAACGGTCCGACGATGACCGCCGCATCGTGCGTGTGGAGTTGACCCCTGAAGGACAGGAGATGTCCCAGGCCGCGAGCGAGCTGCGGATGAAGCTGGGGCGTGCGATGCTGAACGCGCTGGATGAACACGAGCAAGACGTGCTCTTAGCGTTATTCCGGAAGATCACGCACAACATAACGGAGAGTGAAAAGCACGCCTCCGTGGGAACCTAACCGTTGGCTCTCTTGTCTTATGGTCGTATACATCCAGCGGCGTTGACCCGCGTGCTGACTCGCCCCTCCAGGAGGAATGACATGCGTCGGTTGTTTCCTCTTCTGCTCCTCATCACCGCCGCCTCATGCGGCCGCTCGACCAGCGCGGAGAAAGCCGCCAGCCCGGTGATCGCCCGCGTCGAAGCGGTGCCGGTCGCCCGCCACGATATCGAGCGACAGCTCGCCGTCACCGGCTCCCTCCTCCCGTACGCCGAGGCGACGGTGAGCGCGGAGGTGTCCGGACGGGTGACGGACCTCCACTTCGATGTGCAGCAATCCGTGCGGCAGGGGGATGAGCTGACACATTTCGATGATACCGAGTACAAGCTCCAGCTCGCCCAGGCGAAGGCCTCTCTCGCCCAGGCCCGTCTGGCGGCCGAACGGGCGGAGCAGGACCGGCTCCGCAACCAGGAACTCCTGACCGCCGGGAGCATCTCGCAATGGGCGTATGACGTGTCGAAAGCGGCCAGTGACGCGGCACACGCCCAGCAGGACGCGGCAGAAGCGGCGGTGAACCTGGCCGAAAAACGGCTCACGGATACCCAGGTCCGCGCCCCCATCTCCGGGTTGGTCACGGATCGGTACATCAACATCGGCGACTACGTCCGCTCTCCTTCCCCGGTGGCCCGGATCGTGAACGTCAACCCGCTGAAAGTCAAGGCCGCCGTCCCAGAACGATTTGCCGCTGTCGTGAAACCGGGACAGCCGCTTGCAGTGAGCGTCGACGCCTACTCCACCCAGACATTCCCCGGCCGCATCACGATCGTCAACCCGGCCACCGACCCATCGACCCGGACGTTCACCGTCGAGGGGGTCGTGCCCAACCCGGATGGGCGGCTGAAGCCCGGGTTCTTCGCTAAGGTGTCGATCACGACCGGGGCCGCGGAACAGGTGCTGGTCGTCCCGGCCGAGGCGCTGGTCACATCAGCCGGAAAACCGGCGGTGTACGTCGCCCGGGCCGGGATCGCCACACTCATCCCGGTTGAAGTCGGTGAACGCCTCGACCGCACCGTCGAGATCATGACCGGCGTGACCGCCGGGGATACGGTGCTGGTACGCGGGCACACCACCTTAGCTGATGGCGCGGCAGTCAGTGTGATGAAGTGACGAGTGACAAGTGACGAGTAAAAACATCACTCTTCACTAAACCGGAGGTTCTATGTTTCTTGCCGATGTCTCGATCAAGCGTCCGGTGTTCGCCACAATGATGATCCTGGCGCTGGTGGTGATCGGGGTGTTTGCGTTCCAGTCGTTGGGACTCGACCTCTTCCCGAAGGTGGATTTCCCGACGGTCACGATCACGACGACCCTCCGGGGGACGAGTCCGGAGGAGATGGAGACGCAGGTCACCAAACCGATCGAGGAAGCGGTCAACACCATCAGCGGGATCGATGAACTCCGGTCGCAGACGTTCGAGGGGGTCTCCCAGGTCATCGTCTCGTTCGTCTTAGAGAAGCCAGTCGATACCGCGGCCCAGGAGGTCCGGGATCGGGTGTCGCGGGTGCTCGCCAGACTGCCCCAGGGGACCGACCCGCCGGTCATCGAGAAGATCGACCCCGACGCGGCCCCGGTGATGAGCATCAGTGTCTCCGGCCCGCTGCCCCTGCGCGACCTCACCTACCTGGCCCGGAAGCGGATCAAGGAGCCGCTCGAATCCGTCAACGGCGTCGGGGCGATCAACGTCGTCGGCGGGCGCGAGCGCGAGATCCACGTCTGGCTCGACCCGGACAAGCTGACGGCGTACGGTCTGTCGGTGTCGCGCGTCCGGGACGCGCTCCGGAACCAGAACGTCGAAGTGCCGGGCGGGCGGGTCGACCAGGGCAACCGGGAGCTCATCCTCCGGACGGTCGGCCGGGTGGAGGCGGTCGAAGGCTTCCGGAGCCTCGTCGTGGCGACGATCAAGGGGGTGCCCGTCCGGATCACCGACATCGCCACGGTCGAGGACAGCGAACAGGAGGCGCGGTCGCTCTCCCGGCTGGACGGGAAAAACTCGGTGTCGTTGATCGTCCAGAAGCAGTCAGGGACGAACACTGTCGACGTCGTCAAGCTCGTCCGGCAGCGTCTGGATGCGGTCACCCGCCAGCTCCCCGATGGGACGAAGGCGGAGATCATCCGCGACCAGTCCCGGTTCATCGAGGCGTCCGTCCATACCGTCGAAGAGCACCTCATCTTCGGGGCGATCTTAGCCAGCCTCGTCGTCTTCCTGTTCATCCGCGACTGGCGCAGCACCCTCATCGTCTCGTTAGCCATCCCGACGTCCATCATCTCGACGTTCGCGGTGATGAAGTACTTAGGGTTCACGCTGAATAACATGACCCTCTTGGGGCTGACGGTCTCTGTCGGGATCGTGATCGACGACGCGATCGTCGTCTTAGAGAACATCTTCCGGCATATCGAGGAGAAGGGCGAGTCGCCCATGCGGGCGGCCAGCACGGCCACGCAAGAGATCGGGTTGGCCGTCATGGCGACGACGCTCTCTCTCGTCATCATCTTCCTCCCCGTCGCGTTCATGACCGGGATCGTCGGCCGGTTCCTCAACAGCTACGGCCTGACCGTCGCGTTCGCGGTCATGGTCTCCCTGTTCGTGTCGTTCACCCTCACCCCGATGCTGTCGTCCCGGTTCTTGAAAATAGCCGGACACGGGGATGTGCGGACGAACGGGGCGCACGGGTCGAAAGAATCGCGGTTCTACCGGGTGCTCGACCGGGGGTATACCCGGCTGCTCACCGCCGCGCTCCGTCGCCGGTGGGCGGTCATCGTCGCGAGCGTGGCCTGCATCGTAGCCATCCCGGTCGTCATGCGGTTCGTGGGGTTCGATTTCTTCCCGCCGGACGACCAGGACGAGTTCCAGATCACCATCAAGGCCCCGGAGGGGTTCTCGCTCGCGCAGACGAATCACGTCGTCCAGCAGATCGAAACGGACATCCGGACGCTTCCCGGCGTCACCCGACTGTTGACGTCGATCGGGGAGGGCCAGGGAGCCGGAGTGAACGACGCGCTCATCTACGTCGGCCTGACTCCGCTCAGGCACCGGAACTGGAAAACCCTGTTCCTGACGTCCATCGGGGAACGCGACATCAGTCAGTTCACGATCATGGCCGACGCCCGGACGCTGTTGATGCGGTACCCGGAGCTGCGGACGAGCGTCCAGATCATC
>JACQVL010000053.1 GCA_016209865.1 Candidatus Latescibacterota bacterium
ATCTCAGCCAGGACCGGAAGAAGCGGCATCTCGACCCGGTCGAAGAGCAACCTGAGGCCGTGCTCGTCCAGGCGCGGCTCCAGGACGCGGCGAAGCTGCAAGGTCAGGTCCGCGTCCTCGCAGGCGTACCGGCTGGCCGCATCGACCGGCACCTCCGCCATCGTCCGCTGGTTCTTGCCCGTCCCGATCAGCCCCTCGATCGCCCGCTTCGACCGGGTGAGGTACTCTAAGCTCAGCGCGCCCAGGTCGTGCCGGCGAGCCGGCTCGAGCAGGTAGGCGGCGATCATCGTGTCGAACGTGATTCCTCGCAGATCGACCCCGCAGCGGCGGAGGACGATCAGGTCGTACTTGATGTTCTGTCCGCACTTGCCGATGTTCGGGTCTTCCAGGATCGGCCGGAGGCGTTCCCACACCGCCAATCGGTCGAGGGATGGGCCGCTGAGATGGCCGACAGGGATGTAGAACGCCTCCCCCGGCGCGACGGCCACGGCGACCCCGACCGGGTCGGCCAGCATCGGCTCGGCGCTGGTCGTCTCTAAGTCGATGGCGAATTCGTGGCATTGAGCCAGACGGGCGACCAGCCGGTCGAGAGCATCGAGGTCTGTGATGACGGTCGCCGTCGTCTCCGGCGCGACGGCGACGGATGGGGCGGGGGCCGGCGCCTCCGGATGGTCGATCTGCTGGACGGTCTGGAGAAGGGGCACAAACTCCAATTCCCGGAAGAGGGCCTGTAACGCAGGGTAATCCGGTCCGGTATAGGCGAGCTGATCGAGCGCAACATCGTCGAGGGGCACATGCGTCTCGATCGTAACGAGCATGAGGGATTGCAGCGCCTGATCGACGTGCGCGCGCAGGCTCTCCTGGACGGCTTTCTTCGCCACCTGGTCGACGTGGTCGAGCACTCCCTGGACGCTGCCGAACTGCTGGATCAGCTCGATGGCGGTCTTCTCCCCGATTTTCGGGACGCCGGGGACATTGTCCGATTGATCCCCCATCAGCGCTAAGACATCGACCACATGGGGCGGGTCGACCCCGAACCGCTGCCGGACTTCCGCCGGGCCGATCCACTCCGGCTCCGTACTCCCGCGCCGGAAGGTCAGGACGCGGATATCCTCCGTGACGAGCTGGAGGAAGTCCTTATCGCCCGACACGAGCACCGCCTGGAGTCCCGCCTCGACCGCCTGCTTCGCCAGCGTGCCCATGATATCGTCCGCCTCGTACCCGGCCTTGCGGATGACCGGGATGCGGAACGCCTCGATGACCTGGTCGATCCGGGGCAACTGGTGGGCCAGCTCAGACGGCATCTCGCGTCGCGTGGCTTTGTACGCTTCGTACTGCTGGTGGCGGAACGTGGGCGCGAGGGTGTCGAACAGGACGGCCAGGTACTCCGGATGCTCATCCCGGATGAGCTTCAGCAGGGCGTTCGTGAACCCGAAGACAGCGCTCGTCTCCTCCCCCTTCGAGGTAATCAGGGGAGTCCGCCCGGCGAAGGCGAAGTGCGCCCGGTAGGCGAGCGCAGAGCCGTCGATGAGGAAAACGCGGGGGGTCATAAAATCACGTTGGCACGTTAGAACGTTGGCACGTTGACACGTTGTGAAAAGGTTTAAACGTTCGAACGTGCGAACGTGTCAACGCTGATACAACCGGTGCTCACGGATGTACTGCTCGACTGCCGGGGGGACGAAGTACCGGATGCTGCGGCCGGTCTCCACCCGGTGCCGGATGTCCGTCGAGGAGATGGCCACTTCGGGCGTCTGGACGATGAGCGCCCGGTCGCGCCAGGGGAGCGGAGCCTGACGGATGTCCACCCCTGGACGGGGCACGACCACGATCGAGCAGAGAGCGAACAGGGCATCGGGGTCGCGCCAGGTGCCGATCTCCAGCAGGCTGTCCGCGCCGATGATGAAGAACACCTGGCAGTCCGGACCGTGGCGGCGATGGAGGTCGCGGAGCGTTTCGACCGTGTACGACGTGCCCGGCCGCTCGGCCTCGATGTCGGAAACCTCGAACCGTGGGTCGTCCCGCGTGGCCAGGACGGTCATCGCATACCGGTGTTCCGGGGCGATCAGTCCGGCGTTGTGCTTGTGAGGCGGACGGGCGGACGGGATGAACAGCACCCGATCCAGGGCGAACTGGTCATAAACTTCCTGAGCGATGATCAGGTGTCCCGTATGGATGGGATTGAACGTGCCGCCGTAGACGCCGAGGCGGGATTGGCCCATGGAAGGGAAACCTCATCGTCATGAGTGACAAGCGACGAGTGACGAGTCAAACAAAATGGATTCCCGCTGGAGTTTACCCTCGCGAAAGCGGGGGCGGGAATGACATCAGAGAGACCTGTTCTGTTTCCTTTCCTGCCCTTCCCGAATCCCGTACCCCGAACCCCGTACCCCGAGTTTTACTCCTCACCGCTCCTTCGGCACACCCGAGCTGGAAGGCTGCGCGTTCGTCGCCGGTCGAGTCCGATCGTCCTTGGGGGATGACCGTGTCTTGTTCGCCTGATCGGTCGTGACGTTGTCCTGTCTCGTGAGCGCCTGTTTCGCCGCCTCGACGCGCTGCTTCGCCTTGATCATGAGCTCATGATTTGGGTAACGCTGGAGGAACGTCTGAAACTCGACCAACGCTTTCTCCCACTGCCCTTGCTTCGCGTAGCTCTCCGCGATCTCGTACTGGGCGTGTGAGGTCCATCGGCTTTCCGGGTACTCGGCGATCATCTCGCCGAAGTAGAGGCGCGCCGCCTCCCAGTCTCCCATCCTGAAGTAGAGATGCCCGATCTTGTAATCCTTCTCCGCCAGTTTATCGTAACACTGCTGGAGTAGCGTCCTGGCTTCGGACGCCATCGGACTCTCCGGGTACTCGTCGAGGAAGATCTGGAGCTCCCGGATGGCTTCGTACGTCTTGTCCTGCGTCAGCGCGACCGGGCTGGACTGCTTGAAGATGGCTAAGGCCAGCTTGTACTGCGCCCGGTCGGCGTACGGGCTCTGCGGAAAGTCCCGGAGGAGTTTCCGGTACGCGACCATAGCGAGGGGATGCTCTTGCGTGCAGAAATACGCCTCGCCGAGCTGGAACTGCGCGTCATCGACCAGGTCGCTGCCGGAGAAGTTCAGGGTGACGATCTGGAACGCCTCGATCGCCCGCAGGCAGTCTTTCTTCTCCATCCGGCGCATCCCGTAATCGTAGTACTGCTGCACCGTCCAGTCCTTCTTGATCCCCGGCGGCGCGCAGCCGGACAGGAGCAGGAGGAGGAAGAAAATCAATTTTGGATTTTGGATTTTGGATTTTGGATTGGTCATTTTTCAACCTTAACCTCTACCTGGACCTGATTCAATCGTTTCTCGACCCGGCCGACCAGGTCGTACTCCAGCGCGTCGATGATCGTGGCGCGGACGAAGTCGCCCGGCGTGAGACCGGCCCCGGTGAGCAGCACCTCGTTATCGACTTCGGGCGCGTCCGCCTCCGTGCGGCCGACAGCCGTCCCGTCTGTAGGATTGACTTCATCAACGAGCACCTCGACGCTCCGGCCGACGTACGCCTGATTCCGGGCTAAGGAAATCTCGCGCTGGAGTTCCATCAGCCGGGCGCGGCGCTCTTGTGTGACGTCGTCCGGGACCTGATCCGGATAGCGAACGGCTGGCGTGCCCTCTTCCGGGGAGTACGGGAACACGCCCAGACGGTCGAACCGGGTCTCGGCGACAAAGTCGTACAACTCCTCGAAGTCCTCGTCCGTCTCCCCTGGAAAGCCGACGATGAACGTGGTGCGCAGGGCCAGGCCGTGGATGGATGCCCGCATCCGCCCGATCAAACGGACGGTCTCCCGCCGGGTGGTTTCCCGGTTCATCGCGGTGAGCATCCGGTCGGTGATGTGTTGCAGCGGCATGTCGATGTAGTTGCAGACGTGGTCGAGTTGGGCGATCGTGTCGATGAGGTCGTCGGTGAAGCGGACCGGATGGTTGTAGAGCGGCCGGATCCACCGGATGCCATCGACCTGGTTGAGGGCGCGAAGGAGCGCCGGGAGGTCGGCCGGTTCGGGCAAATCTTTCCCGTACCAGGTGGTGTCCTGGGAGATCAGGTTGAGTTCCTTCGCTCCTTGCTCGGCTAATTGTCGGGCTTCTGCGATGATCGACTCAATCGTCCGGCTGCGCTGCCGACCCCGGATGGCCGGGATGATGCAGAACGTGCACCGACGGTCGCAGCCTTCCGCGATCTTCAGGTAGACCGAATGGGGCGGCGTCGTGACGACGCGCGGGAACGAGTAATCCGTCGGCAGCGGCCGGCGCTCGACGGCGCGCAGCGCCGCGCCCGGCCGGCCGGGGAGACGCTCCAGGACGGAGACGATGTGCGGGTACTGATCGACGCCGATGACCGCGTCCACCTCCGGGAGTTCGGCCACCAAATCTTTCGAGTACCGCTGGGCCAGACAGCCGGTGACGACGAGGGCGGCGCACCGCCCGTCTTCTTTGAACTTCGCCAGCTCCAGGATGGTGTTGATCGACTCTTCTTTCGCCGGGCCGATGAACGCGCAGGTGTTGACGATGATGACGTCCGCGTCCCGGTAGTCGTGCGTGACCTCGTACCCGGCCTGCGTCAGGAGGCCGAGCATCACTTCAGAATCGACCAGGTTCTTCGAGCAGCCGAGGCTGGCTAAGCCGATGGTCGTGGGCAAGGGGGGGGTACTCCTCAGTTGGTGTCATTCCCGCGAAACCTGTCCTCGCGAAAGCGGGGAGCGAGAATCCATTTATTATTACACTCTGGAACAGCGAGATAGTTGCATTACGGGAAGATCAAGCTGCCGTTTCGAGCATCAAGGTATAAGCCTCTCTAATATTCTCTTCCAATTCTTGAAGAGTTTCTCCTTGACGGCTCATCCGGGATTTTGGCGGGAATCATGGGCAAGAC
>JACQVL010000054.1 GCA_016209865.1 Candidatus Latescibacterota bacterium
ATCAAAACAGGTCATCCGTAGGGGCGATCCTTGTGATCGCCCGCATCGGGGCGAATACAAGATTCGCCCCTACAGGTCTTTACCGATTTTGGTCGTCAAAATTCATAAGGGAAGGGGCCGGGGGTTAGGTACTCGTCCGGCACGTCCGAGAACCCCCAGTCCTTCAGTTGCCGTGCCCAGGTGCCGAGGTTCTCTTTGGACACGCGGACGAGTTCCATCGGGTTGATTACCGGGACGTCCTTCTTGAGGTAGACTTTGTCGATGATCTTCTCGACCGAGACGTAGCCCCACAGGTAGGTCGGCTGGGCGAGCAGCACCGGGACGATGCCTCGCTCGACGTACGGGAGCTCAGGGGGGAGGGCATCGACCGAGACGACCATCATTCTGCGTGGGTCGAGGTCGGTCAACAGCGTCTTGGTGAACAGCGCCCAGCCGCCCACCATCGCCCAGCCGTTTACGGTCGGGTACGCGTTGTTCACGCGGACGACCTCGGCCGCCGCGTCCTGCGGGGTTTCGATGTGGTAGAACGTGCCCACGATCGTGATGCCGGGGTGCTTCGCGGCCTCGCGCTTCACCCCTTCGACGCGCTTCTTGAGGTTGGGCGCGTTCTGATTGCCCGCTAAGATGGCGACCGTGCCCTTTCCATTCATCTGCTTCGCTAATTCGGCCATCACCATCTCTCCCGTCTTGATGTCATCCACCCCATAGTACGCGAACCGCTTCGAGTCGGGCGCGTCGCTGTCGAACGTCATCACCGGCGTCCCGCGGGCGACCGCGTCGTTGATCGCGCCGGTGACTTTGGCCGCGTCCGAGCAGGAGACGAGGATGACGTCCGCCCCTTCGTTGACCGCCTGCGCGATGCGCTGCGCCTGCACCTGGCCGTCCTCGGTCGGCGGCGTCCGCCAGTCGATGATGACCTGGATGCCGTGCTTCTTCGACAACTCCTTCGCCGCCGCTTCCGCTCCTGTGCGGGCGGAGAGGAAGACCGGGTTGGTGGAGCTTTTGGCGATCATGCTGATCGTGATCGTCTTCGCGTCCTTTTTCGGTGCGGATTCTGTGCCGCATCTTGCGCTCACCACCAGCACCACGGCGCATCCCAGCGCCGCAACGAGTCGCATCACCCTGCGCATACCGTGCCTCTCATTCCTTTTCGCCTTTACCGACCACCGATTTCGTCAACCTTCTCACCGTCCATTGCTGATTCATCTGATCGAGGACGACGGCGACGATGATCGCGCAGCCGATGATGATCCATTCATAGTTCTGATCGAAGTGGAGCGTCCGGATGGATTGGCGGATGAGGACGATGAGGATCGCGCCTAACATCGCGCTGAGGGCACTGCCCCGTCCGCCGCTCAGGCTCGCCCCGCCGACGACGGCGGACGCGATGACGTACAACTCGTACCCGGTCGCATCCGCGCAGGACGCGGAGCCGTAATAGCTGCTCCCGACGAACGCCGCCACCCCGGCCGTCAGGCCCGACACCACATACACCCCGATCAGAATCCGTCCTAAGCGCAGGCCGGCATACCGGCTGGCCTCCGCGTTGCCCCCGACCGCGAAGATGTGCCGGCCGATCACCGTCCGGGTCAGGTAGACCGCGCCGA
Organism: Candidatus Latescibacterota bacterium; assembly: GCA_016209865.1. Taxonomy (GTDB): domain Bacteria; phylum JAAXHH01; class JAAXHH01; order JAAXHH01; family JACQVL01; genus JACQVL01. The sequence goes on from JACQVL010000054.1 coordinate 1,608, forward strand.
GGGTGGTGATGACGACCATGATGAGCATAGGCGCCGGGTAGAGGGATTCGCTCAGGCCGAACGACGTCTTGATCACCTCCGTCAACGCGCCCGGCACGAGGATGCTCTCCGCCTGACTCGTCACGAACGCGATGCCCCGGAACACCCACATCGTGCCCAGAGTCACGATGAACGGGTGGACGCGCAGGCCGACGACCATCAGTCCGTTGATCAGGCCGCACATCAGCCCGATCCCCGTGCAGAGCAGCACGCCAGGCCAGACGGTCGATGATGAGGCTTGCGGCCCCAGCCCGCGCAGCGCCATCGCCATCGTCACCCCCGACAGGGCGTAGACCGACCCGACGGACAGGTCGATCCCCCCGGAGATGATGACCATCGTCGCGCCGACGGCCATGATGGCGAAAAAGCTCGCGTCCGTGGCCGTCTGCATCAGGGTGTAGGAATTCAGAAAATTGTTGACCGGTTCCCCGGTCGTCCGGTCGGCGTGCGTCCCGGCGGACAGCGTGAGGATCGTGCCTAAGAGGAGGATAACCAGGATCAGGCCGGATTGTTGGGCGTTGAGGAGGTGACGGAGCGTCTTGAGAGAGACCATGGGCGAAAAGGAGGAAAAACGAAAGAAGGTTGAGGTTGAGGTTGAGGTTAAGGTTAAGGACTTTCGGTCACCCATCAGCCTGAACCTCAACCTGAACCTGCTCTTTACTCGTCACTCGTCACTTGTCACTGTTTGTCACCCTTTTCACCCCTTCACCGTTTCCCCTTTTTCCCCCTCTTTCTTCGCCTGTCGCCGGGCTGCCGCTTCACGCTTCTTGGCGGCGGTGGTGTTGGTCTGTCGTTGCCAGTACAGGTCGAGCGGCTGGTCGCGCCGGATGGCCGGAGTGCCGAAGCCGAGAATGAGCGCCCGGCGCGGGATGTCGGAACGGTTCGGGCCGGTGTAATGAAACGTCCGGCTGAAGTGGAACGTCGCGCCCCCCGCCGACAACGGGCAGGCGACCGCCGGACAGAGGTCGATGACGCCTTCATCGACTTCGAGCCCGTGAATCCTCGGGTCGTTGTTGATGTGGTGATGGGGTAGAATCTCCAGGCGGTGCGAGCCGGGGATGAACTGCATGCACCCGTTCTCCAAGGTGGCTTCCTGGAGGGGCATCCAGACGCCCAAGGAGTTGTAGATGAAGTCGGGTGACCAGTACGCTTCGTCCTGGTGCCAGGGGGTGACACTGCCGTACCGCGCCGGCTTGAAGATCGCGTGCGAGCCGTGGGGCTGCGCCTGCTCGCCTAACAGTTGCTTCGAGATGGCGAGCGCGTTCGCCTGGTAGAGGGAGTTCCGCAGGCCGGGCGCGTACCGGAGCGGGTCGAGGATCTGCGGCAGCACCGCGACCTGATCGTCTTCGTCAGCCCCGCCTAAATCGAACTCCATCCCGTCGTCGCGGCCCGCCCGGCGGGTGAAAATGTCATCGTACGCGGCCCGCATCCGCTCGATTTCGTCGGGCGTCGTGATCGACTGGATGGCTAAGAACCCGTTGGTGCGAAAAAACTCGACCTGTTCCTGGGTGATGGTGATGGTCGGCGTGGGAAGATCGGACATCGGTATGCTCCCTGGAGGTCGCATGTAGAAACGGTGTAACGCCGATGCCCCGGAACTCGCCGCTCCGGGGCATCAGTCTGCCTTGTCTGGATGGCCCGCCTCACCGCCTCGACCCGGCTGCTCTGCCCTCCTCACGGAGCCGCTGCAGTTCCTGCTCCTTCTCCGTGATCTTCTGCTCCAGGTCTTTGATCCGGGCGAAGAGGGATCTGACCGTATCGTCCGATAGGACGTCGGGCACGGATTCTTCCACGCCCAACTGGTAGACCCGGCCGCCTAATTCGGTCATCTGGGTGCGAATCTCGCCGCGATACCCCTGGATCTCGAGCTTCAGCCGGCCCTTCCGGGTCAGGTCTTCCGCCACGTCGAGCGCGTCGGTCAGGCCTTTCCGGACCTTCTCCATCGGGCCATCCAGCTCCTGTTTGACGGTCTGCCACAGACTCATAATCGTGCTCCTTTCGAGAAAGAAAAGATCAAACTGGATTCCCGCTTCCGCGGGAATGACAGACATGATTGTTTTTTACTCGTCACTCGTCACTGCCTTCTCACCAACCTCTGACTCCTGACCCCTGACCCCTATCCCTTGCATCCGCTCCGCCGGCCGCGACCGTCGCGTCTCGAATCTTTTGATCCAGTGCTCGATCTGTCGGCCCGCCACGTCCCGCGCCCCTAAGCCGAACGCGAGCGCCGCCCCTAAGCAGAGGGTGCCCAGCACCAGCCCGAACCCCACGACCAGGAATTCGTTGGCGATGCCCACCCGCTCGAGCGCCAGGACGAGCGCGAACACGATGATGGCGCTCTTCGCCAGACTGCCTAAGAACGGCCAGTCCCGCACCGTCCCCCGGACGAGCCGCTTCGCGTAATCCCCGACGTAGATGCCCAGGCCGAGAACGACGAGGCCGAACAGGACGCGCGTGGCAAACCCGAACAACTGGCTGACCAGGTCGGCGGCGATCTCTAACTGGAGCACGCGGGCGGCCTCGAGGATCGCTAAGAAGATCATCCCGATCATCACGAACACCCCGACGAGCTGGGAAGGCGTCCGCCCGTCCCCGCCGACCGTCGTGACCCCGACCCGGCCGAGCATCGCGTCGAACCCGATGCCGGTCAGGAGGGTCGTGATGAACCGCATGAGCAGCCGGCCGATGATGACCGCGGCGATGATGATGACCAGCGCCGCCGCGGCCCCGGGGAGCACTCTGGTGATGAGACTCAACATCTCTTGCGCAGGTTTCGAGACCGCCGGGATATCCAGGGTCTCTAACGCGGCGATAAAGATCGGGATCATCATCACCGCATAGATGATCGTCCCGATCGCCTCAGACACCTGATGAGGGCCGAGGCCCTCGATCCACCCGATCGTGCGAACCCGATGGTCGAGGCCGAGCACGACCAGCAGGTTGACGATGATCCCCCTGACGACCTGCGCCACCAGCCAGCCCACGAACAGGACGAGCAACGCCCCGATGATGTTCGGGAGGGTGTTGAGCATCCGGATGAGGATTTCCTTCAGCGGATCGGTCAGGGGAGATAGCGCAAGCACCCCTAAGGTCGGCGGGATGGCGAGGAGTAAGATCGACCAGAACACGATCGCCGAGACCGCCTCGCTCGGCGTGACGTTCCCCAGCTCCTGGCCGACGTGCGTCAGCATCCGGTTGTCGAACCCGACCGCCTGGAGTCCTTTGCCGACCCCCACCCGCAGCACGCTGGCGACCACCCAGCCGGCAAAGAGGATGAGCATCGCGCCGAGCACGTTCGGCAGGTAACTCAGGACGAGCAGCATCATCTCCCGGAGCGGGTCGGTGATGATCGGCTGGGCGAGCGCACTCCCGGAGGCCAGCAACGCGCCGGCGAGGATCAGCCAGTACATCAACCGGCCCAGCCACTCCGTCAGCGACCCATCGAACTGGGCGCCCCACTGCCGGATCGCCTCATCCAGGCGGATGGCGTTCAACAGCCGGACGAGTCCGGCCCGGAGGAGCTTAGCGATAACCAATCCGGCCAGGAGGAGGGCGGCCGCGTACAGAAAATGGGGCAAGAACTCGACCGCCTCCGCGAGCATGCTGATGAGCATGTTTTTCATCGGGGTGAGCATGGCGAGGATCATCCCGTTTTCTTGTGTCTGCCGCTCCGGGCAAACGCATCTAAAATTTTCCGCTGCTCGGCGGTGAGGGTCGACGGCGTCACGACGCGAACTCGCACGTACTGATCTCCCCGGCGGCCGTCCCGCCAGAGGCCGATCCCGGCCAGACGGAAGACCGTGCCCGTCTGCGTGCCGGGCGGGATCGTCACGATCGCCTTGGTCTTGTGGATCGTCCGCACCTTCAGCTTCGTCCCCATCGTCGCTTGCATGCTATCGATCGGCACCTCGCAGTGGATATCATCCCCCTGCTTCTTGAAAAAATTGTGCGGCTCCACCCGGAGGGTGACGAAGAGATCCCTCGCCGGCTCGCCGTGCGGCCCTTTCCCGCCCTGTCCCCGGAGCCGGAGCTGGGTGCCGTCATCCACCCCGGCCGGAATCGTGACCGAGAGGGTGCGCTCCGTCATGATCTCCTTCGACCCATGGCACCGGGGACACTGGACGGTCGAGGTTCCCGGTTTGATCCCGGAACCCTGGCAGGCCGGACAGGGGGCCGTCCAGAGGAACGTGATCATCGTCTTCCCGCCCGTGATCGCCGTCTCGAACGGGATCGTCACTTCGGCCCAGAGGTCTTCCCCGGCGGCGCGGCCCCGGCCCTGCCCGCGCGGCCGGTCCGCCTGCTCGAAGATCGTCCGGATCAGGTCATCAAGCCCGCCGACTCCGCTGACTTCGCTGGCCCCCACCCCGGAGAACGGCGCCCCCCTTCGGGCGGATCGACCGAAGATATCCTCCCAGTTCGGGGTCTTGCCGCCAGTCCGCCAGTGAACCCGGCCAAACCGCCGGTGCTGGTCGTACTCGTGCCGCTTCTCCGGGTCGCTCAGGACGCCGTACGCGGCCGCGATCTCCTTAAACCGTTCCTCGGCCGCCTTGTCCCCAGGCTGGCGATCCGGATGGTACTGTTTCGCCAATCGGCGGTAGGCTTTCTTGACGTCTTCCTCAGTCGCCGTCTCCGGCACCCCGAGCACGTTGTAATAGTCTATCCGTTCCATTTCTCTCTCGTACCGACCACCGACCACTGACCACCGACCACTCTCTATTGCGACAGCGCAAACGCGACGATGTTGATCCCCATCTGGAACGCCGCTTCTCGTTTCGGGGGCGGATCATGGTGGACGTCCGGGTCTGCCCATCCATCGCTGATGTTCGTTTCGTAGGTGTAGAGGACGATCAACCGGCCGTCATGGAACAGTCCGAACCCCTGCGCTGGTTTCCCGTCGTGCTCGTGGATCTTCGGAAGCCCGTGCGGAAACTCATAGATGATGTGGTAGATCGGATGAGAAAACGGGAGTTCAACCAGGTCTTTGTCAGGAAACACCCGTTTGAGTTCCCGGCGGAAGGCTTTATCCATGCCGTAATCGTCATCCGCGTACAAAAACCCGCCGTGAGTCAGGTACGCCCGGAGCCGCTGGATTTCCGCATCGCTGAGCTTGATCTCCCCGTGGCCAGTCATGAAGAGGATGGGATACGAGAAGAGGTTGTCATCCGTCAGGCTGATGATCTCCTGTTGCTCGTTCACCGCGATGTCTGCCCGCCGGCTCAGCTCCCGGCACAGGTTGGGGAGGATGTCCGGGTCGTTATACCAATCCCCGCCCCCGTTGTACTTCAGGCGGGCGATCGTCAACTTGCCGTTGACGACGGCCGCCCCCGTCTGACCGGCCCCCGCCAACGCCAGGCTGAGGAAAACCAGCCCGATCAGCAGGAAAACCCGGCTGGTGGCGCTGTGCGGTGGTCGGTGGTCGGTGGTCGGTGGTCGGTTCATGCGAGGACAGAAGAAGCGTTTGGGCATCACGATTACACCCTACCGCCGGGCGCGCCGTGTCGCCGGCCGGCCAGGCCGCTGGGAACTCCCATCCGGGGCGGCCGCACGCCCCTCCGCCGGACGAACCCGCTGCCCGCCGCCCAGCAGGGCCATCAGCCAGACCAGTCCGGCCGCGAGCAACGCGAAGATGAGAGTGCCAGCGAAACTAAAAAGAAGATTGGCTAACATGATGAAGGCTCCATTCTCAGGTAAAAGTAAGGGGGTCAGGATTCAGGGGCCAGGGGTCAGGAAAAATCAAGAACTGGATTCCCGCTTTCGCGGGAATGACAACAGATAGAGGTGAATCAAGCAGTTGTTTTACTCGTCACTCGTCACTTGTCACTGCTTTACTGACCCCTGAATCCTGACCCCTGACCCCTGTCTTCAAAACACCCTCCGTTCCTGGCGTTCGACGGGTGACGCCGCCACTGTTGGACGCTTGAACGGGATATCGACGCCAGGAATAGGCGCCCCCGCCAGCGTCACCGGACTCTGCCCCTCCGGGCCGACCCGGACGAAGACGACGCCCGGCGGGATGTCGAAATCGCGGATCGGGACGGTTTTCAGGGCTTCGCCCATGAATCGAACCCAGATGGGAAGCGCCACTCGTCCGCCCGTCTGCTCCTTGCCCAAGGGTTGATGGTTGTCGAACCCGACCCACACCCCGGCCACCAGGTCGGGCGCGTACCCGATGAACCATGCGTCCCCATAATCATCCGTCGTCCCCGTCTTCCCGGCTAAGGGGCGGTTGAGGACGTTCGCGCGCCGGGCGGTCCCCGTCAGGACGACGTTCTTCAGCAAATCCGTCATGATGTACGCCGTCGCCGGGGAGAGGGCGTAGCCCGCCGGGAGCGGGTCCTGGTCCGCCTGAGGGGGATCGTCAGAGAACGCGTTCAGCCGGGTGTTGTCCTCCAGGACTCGACCGTACCGATCCTCGATCCGCTTGATGAAGACGGGCTCGATGCGCCGGCCTCCGGCCGCGAACACGGTGTACGCCCTCACCATCTCGACCGGGGTGACGCTCATCGACCCTAAGGCGATCGTCATGTTCCGGGGGATGGGGGACGTGATGCCGAGCCGTCTGGCGTACGCGATCGTCTCGTCCATCCCGACATCCGCTAAGAGCCGGACTGACACCGTGTTGAGGGACTGCGCTAAGGCGTTCCGGAGCGGCTGAGGTCCCAGGTACTTGTTCCGGTAGTTGCGCGGGCTCCACATCCGGCCGTTCGTCCCCCGGAACGCCACCGGCCCGTCGAGGACGACCGACAGCTCGGTGTACCCGTGATCGATGGCCGCCGCGTAGAGCATCGGCTTGAACGACGACCCCGGCTGCCGCTGCGCCTGCACCGCCCGGTTGTACTGGCTCCGGGTGAAGTCATACCCCCCGACCATCGCCTTCACGAACCCGGTCTTCGGGTTGAGGGCGATCAGCGCGCTCTCGACGCGCGGCTCCTGGTCGATGGCCACGGTGTACCGGCGGGGCGACCCGCCCGTCACCCGAACCCGGATGACATCGCCGGGCGTCAGGTGCTCCCGAAGCGGACGGGTGACGATCACATCCGGGCCGGGAGAAGACCGGGTTGCCCACGCGCTCAGTCCCTCATCCACCACCCCGCGGAACCGTCCGATCGTGACGTCGATCGCAGGGTCGGTCCGGACGACCAGGGCGGCGTACCGCTTCCCAGCCCGCAGGCCGGGCGCCGGCGGCCATCCGGCCGTCTCGTTCCGGAGCGCCTGCATCTGCCGGCGCTGGAACTCCACCCAGTCGTCCTCGGTGTCGAGATGGAGTTCCGGCCCCCGGAACCCTTGCTGTTTGTCGAGCGCGTCCAGCCCTTCCCGGACCGCTTCCTGCGCCGCCTGCTGCATCATCACGTCCATCGTCGTAAAGATCCGCAGTCCCCCAGTATAGAGCTGATCGGCGGAATACTTCTTCATCACCGCCTGGCGCACAGACTCCACAAAATACGGGGCGATGGCTAAGTTTTTGTTGTCTACGGGCACGAGCCGGATCGGCTCCCCCCACGCCAGGTCCGCCTCGTCCTGGGTGATCCAGCCATCCTGGACCATCCGGTTCAGGACGTAGAGCTGGCGGTTCTTCGCGGTCGCGAAATCTGTCTGGGGAGAATAGGCGCTCGGCGCTTTCGGGAGTCCGGCCAGCATCGCCGCCTCGGCCAGGTCGAGGCCGCCGACGTCCTTGTTGAAATAGTTCTGGCTCGCCGCCTGCACCCCGTAGGCCCCGTTGCCCAAGTAGACCTGGTTGAGGTACAGGAAGAGGATGTCTTCCTTCGTCAGCTCCCGCTCTAAGCGGAACGCTAAGATCGTTTCCTTGATCTTCCGGCTGTACGTCCGTTCCCGCGTCAGGAACAGCATCCGGCCGACCTGCTGGGTGATCGTGCTGCCCCCCTGGACGACCTCATGCGACCGCAGGTTCTTGATCAGCGCCCGCACGATCCCGACGGGATCGACGCCGCTATGGTAATAAAAGTACTGATCCTCGGCGGCGATGAAGGCGTGAAGCACATAGGGAGGGATCTGCGCCAGTGGGACGATCATCCGCCGCTGGATGTAGAACTCACCGACGACGCGGCCGTCGTCCGCGTACACCTCGGTCAGGATCGGGGGGCGATAATCGCGGATCGTCTGGAGATCCGAAGGGAGATCACGGTTGAAATGCCAGTACAGGCCACAGACGGTCAGACCGCTGATGATGATCAGACTGGTCGCCACTACGACCACTGGCTTGACCCAACGCCATCGCCGGGTGCGCATCTTCTCATCCCCCAACCTTCTGTTCGGGCGTCTGAAGTCCCCAGAAGAGCAGTCTCCGCATGTCCGCAAACCGGGACGCGCTCGACACTCCGCCCAGCACGACCGCCACGACGCCCTCCCCCAGACGATTGCGGGCGAGGGTGACCAGACAATACCCGGATTGCCGGATGTACCCGGTCTTCCCGCCGAGAATTTCCCACATCGACGCCTCCGGGCTTCTCAGTAACCGGTTCGTCGTGATGAGCTGATGCTGACGGCGGTTCGTCGAGAACCGGTATTCTGGAGTCGGCATGATCTTGGCGATGATGTCGTTCTTCGACGCGTTCCAGAGCAACGCCGCGCAGTCGACCACGGTCGAGACGTTGCCCGGATCCAGGCCGGTGGGGTCGGCGAACGCGGAGTTCATCAGGCCGAGGCCGGACGCCATCTGGTTCATCCGGGTGATAAATTCTCCCCTCGGCAGCCCGGATGTCCGCGCGATCGCCCGGGCCGCCGCGTTGTCGGAGGAGACCAGGGCCGCGTAGAGGAGGTCCCGGACGGTCACCGTCTCCCCGGTCCTGAGCTGCGTCCATCTCGCCCCCCGGACATCCTCCCGGATGATCGTGACCGTCTTGTTCAGGTCCGGGTTCATGTTCAAGAACGTGATCACCGTCATCAATTTCGTCAGACTGGCGATCGGGAGCTGGGCGGTCGGGTTCTTCTGGTAGAGCACTTCCCCGCTCTGCAAGTTCACGACTAAGGCCGCCTTCGCCCGGATGTTGATCGTGCCGTCAGGGGAGGGGACCCCGACATCGACAGGAGCAGGCTGGCGGCGCGCTGGCTGCCGGCGCCCCGCCTGTTTCTTCTTCGACCGGGGCACCCCCTCAGTCATCGACGGGGTGACGAGCATTCCCGTGACCGCCAGTCCCAGCACGATCGCTAACGTCCTGTCTCGCCAGCGCTGCATCATGCAGTCCCCCTCTCTAAAGGCAGTGGTCAGTGATCAGTGGTCAGTAAAACTAACCCCCTTAAACCTTAGCTGTTAACCCGTCCTTACCGCTGTCTTACCGGCCACTGACCTCTGACCCCTGATCACTGGCCTTCTCCTGGATTGCGAGACCGGCTTGTTCGCCGCCGGCCGGTTCAGACTGATGCTGACCATCACCTCAGGGATGGACGTCCTGAACGAATAGACGTGCTGGGGCGAGATTTGCACTTTGCACGGGATCGTCCGGCTCTCTGTGAGGGCGGCCAGGTCGATCGGGACGGTCGTTACCCGCTGGATAAGGTTGAGTTCCGCGACCGGCCCGCGGAGTTCGACCGTCTCCGGCTGGATGGCCACGCTGGCGAGCTGCAGTCCTTCCCGCAATTGTCCGGTGTACGAGAAGCGCACCGGAAACCGCCGGCTGACGATCTTATCGAATTTCATCGTGATCGCCTTCGGGTCGATCGCCGTGGCTTCCATTCCGAGCGGGAGGCTCAGGTTATCGTCCGTGATGGGGATGGTATTCAGTCCTTCATGGGCGGACGCTAAGTTCAGCTGGACCCGAATCTGGTCGGGACGCAGGGTGGAGATGCTCCCCCGCGGTCCCCGGACCCTGACCTGCACTTCGGTGTCCTTCATCGAGGCGCTCACGATATCGAGATCAGGCGGGACGTTCTGGTACTCCAGCTTCGCGTTCACGAACGTCTCAGAATACTGCTGGCCGACGAGCAGAAACCAGAGGAGGCAGGACAGCCCCAGCGCTAAGAATTTAGCCGCTAAGTTCCGGTGCAAGAGTTCAAAGAGGGACGCCCTGACCCACGTCCACTCCGGCTGCGTCGGCTGCGGCAAGAGATACTGCTCCAGCCGCTGTTTGAGTGGCTCCGCCCCGGCGACCGCCTCGATCTCGCCGTCGTGGACGAACGACACCATGCCCCGTTCTTCGGAGACAACGACGCACACCGCATCCCCCTGTTCGGTCAGGCCGAGCGCCGCCCGGTGCCGCGTCCCGTACCGGGGCGGCAGTCCTTCACGGGTTGACAGGGGGAGGTAACACCCGGCTTTGACGACCCGGTTCTTCTCCACGACGACCGCCCCGTCGTGAATCGGGGACGTATTCTGGAAGATGCTGAGGAGCAATTCTTCGCTGACCAGGCCGTCGAGCGGGATCCCGTCCTGGAGCAGCTCAGAGACGGGCGTCACGCGGGGAAACACGATCAGCGCTCCGATCCGCCGGTCGGCCATGCGCACGCACGCTTCGACCACATCCGACAGCACCTCATGCGGGACGGTGCGTCCCTTCAACTTGAGGATGGCCAGCGGGCTCGCTTTCTCTAAGAGCTGACGGATTTCCGGCTGGAAGATGACGATCACCAGCACCAACAGGATCGCCCACAGGTACTGGAACAGCCAGCTCGTCAGGAACAGACCGCTCCATTGCGCCAGGAAGTACAGCAGCCCAAGCCCGGCGAGGCCGATCATGATGTGGAATGCGCGCGTCCCCCGCAGCCAGATGTACACGCTGTAGATCAACGACGCGACGATCACGATGTCGAGATAATTCTGCCACTGGAGCAAGAACAGACGGTTGAGCATCGTGTCAGGACCCCATCTCCTGGGCGATGGCTTCGAGCCGGGCGACGCGTTCCTCCGTGTGCGGATGGGTGCTGAACAGCGAAGCGATCGCGCCCCCTCGGAGCGGGTTGACGATGAACAGATGGGCGGTCGCCGGACTGGCGTCCATCGGCATCCGCTCAACCCCGCGCTCCAGCCGGCGGAGTGCGTTGGCGAGCGAGAGAGGGTGGCCTGAGATCTCCGCGCCGCCCCGGTCGGCAGCGTACTCGCGTGACCGCGAGATGGCCATCTGAATGAGCATCGCGGCGATGGGCGCGACGATCGTCAGCGCTAAGAGCCCGATCAGGCCGCCCCCCCGGTCTTCGTCCCGGTCCCGCCCGCCGAACCCGCCGAACATCGCCCCCCACCGGGCCATGCTGGCGATCATCGTGATCGCCCCCGCGATCGTGGCCGCGATCGAACTGATGAGGATATCCCGGTTCCGGACGTGCGCCAGCTCATGGCCGATCACCCCTTCGAGCTCATCCCGGCTGAGCAGGCGCAGAATCCCTTCGGTGGCCGCGACCGCCGCATGCTGCGGGTTCCGGCCGGTGGCAAACGCGTTGGGCGTCTCCGTCGGGATGATGTACACCCGGGGCATCGGCAGACGCGCCCGCATCGCCAGCCGCTCGACCATCTGGTACAGCCCGGATGAGTCCTCAGGGCCGATTTCCTGAGCCCGGTACATCATCAGGACGATCTTGTCCGAGAACCAATAGCTGACGAAATTCATCGCCCCCGCGAACACGAACGCGATCATCGCCCCTTGGTTTCCCCCGACCATCTGGCCGATCACGATGAGCAGCCCGGTGAGCGCGGCCATCAAGAGCGTCGTTTTCAGGTAATTCATCGATGACTCCTCCTCTGCCTGTACAGACTCCCATGCCTCTAACGAAATATAGTTTTTCAGATAATGTTTTGGACTACGCCTCCTGCCCTCACACCTCACCTCATCCCCCGCTCCCCCTTCCCCTCTCCGCAAGCGGAGAGGGGAAGGGGGCTGGGGGCGTAGGGG
>JACQVL010000008.1 GCA_016209865.1 Candidatus Latescibacterota bacterium
CCTCGGGTCGTCGACCGGACCGCCAACGGTAAAGTGGTAGAGGCTCTGAAAGCGATCTCCGCGCAGGCTGAGCAAGTCATGAAAGGCGTCGTCGAAGTAACATCCGATCCCAGTGCCGCGGACACCGGCGGCCTCCGCTTCCAGGTACAGCACCTGCCCCAGCAGGCCGGATTCCCAAAACAGTCTTCGATACCACCATCCACCTGCTGCACGGATGCTTTCGGCAAATTCGGCGATCATCCCGAGGCTGAAGGCGCCGTCGGCGGCAATCTCCTGATGGCAGCTCACCCCCTGTGCCTGCTCGCGGAAGTCGCCCTCGACCAGTTCGTACAGTGGCAGGTACTCCGGGCAGCCCTCCGGACGTTTCCAGAGGAAGTCGGCACGGAGGGCGGACCGTAGGCGCTCATGGACCGTCGGACTTCGCTCGAAGAGGTACAGGCCTGACGGTACACCCCGGACCCGGTGCACAAAGATGCCGCAATGCAGATGCGGCGACCAAGGCCAGACGTCCCAGGGCGGCACTCCGGGCCGTGGCAGCAGCCGGTCGAGCATGGCATAAAATGTCTCGGCCGAGATCGAGGTGATGCCGTCCAGCGCAAGACAACTGCGGCGCTGCTTGATAAGCCGAACAGCATTGATGTGCGAAGGGACAACCGAGGGAGCTGGCCACGCCGCGAACTCGTCGACACCAACCGCACCAGGACTCCTCCCTATGGCCGTGTCCTCCTGCCAGGTCGCCTCGGCGGCAGCATCAATGGCTGACCAGTGGACATGGGCGGGGCTGAGTGCGTTGGCCCGGCCCGCCCACGCACCAGCATGGAGTGCGTCCCGCAGCTTCGCCATGTCAACCCCCTCTGATTCTTCCCCGTTCCCGGTCGGATGGGAAGGACCGACGAGCAGAAGGCCGTCGGGCTGTTCGCGGTCCTCCTCGGCAATGGCAGAGAGGCTCTCTGGCTGGGCCAGGCCGAGTACGGCGGCAATGGCCGTATCCGAAACATCTGCGATCAGCCGGGCCGACCATCCCAGCACGGCGGCCGCATAGCGCACGGTGGCGATGGCATGGCCGACATCGTGCTGGCAGTAGCGAAAGGCGCGCTCGCCGTACTTCCAGGCCTCGCGCCAATGAATCGAAGACAGGCCCACGAGAAAGGAAGCGGGCGGGAGCGACTCCGCGAGTTGCTGCGCCGCTCGACCTTCCAGAACGCAGCGCCGCTCCAGGTCGTGGTCCCGGCTGACGTAGTGATAGACACCGGCATGCAGGCCCGGCATGTCCGGAAGGATTGCGTAGCCTTCCGTGGGGTGAAGGTTGCCGCTGGACGGGTTGCAACGCAAGGCCCAACGACTCTCCTTGTACTGCTTCCAGGCCGACAGTCCCAGGGCCAGCTCGAACAGCATAGCCACGCTGTTCCGCTCCAGCAGCATGGGAGGGACGGCGCCGGGAGAATAAAGGTCGGGATAGGCCGCGTCGAGCCGGTCAGCGAGAAGAGGAAGTTCAACCCGTTCCGCGCCAACGAAGGTGCGAAAGGGATCAGGCTGAGTGGCCCAGTCCAGATATCCCAGCGACGCGGCGTAGTGGTACAAGTGATGCTTGGTGCGGCGATGGTAGGCCAGCACGGCTTCGACCGAGTTCTGTTCTTTGGTCATATTCCGAGCTCCCCTTCGCCTTGCCGCTCTATGAAAACTTCTGTCCCTTTCCCAACACGAATCGTGGAATGCGTTATCCATTCGATCCCGTATGGAATCGGACTGTTGGCGCTTTCGATGCGGGGGCCGGTTCCGCGGCGAGGGCCGAGATCACGGTCACTGGCTGCGTTTCCCACGGGTCGTTTGGCCGGTCTACCACATAGGTCAGGCCTTTCTCTGTCTGAAACGAGAGGGCACCGTCTGCCTCAGCAAAGGGGACGGCGTTCAAAGATGTCAGCTCTCGCACACGGATAGGGTCATCCCAAGGCCGGATCACGACGCACGGTTGTCCTGCCTCGCTGGTGATCGTGAGATAGGCTACATCCCCACCCGGCCTGATCTCTCCACTGACGAGGAACGCGCCCACCGTCCGCAAATGGGCAAATCGCGCCCCGACCTTCCACTTGGCGGGAGCCAGTCGCAGTTGACCAGTGTAGCTCTGCAACAAACCCTCATTGATCCAGAGGGCATTGCCGCAGGCATGAATCCAGAAGAACCAGTGCCCCGGGTAAGAGAACGCGCCGTTCGGCCACGTATACTTCCTGATCTGCTCCTCAAATACATCCAGGTCATCGACACCCAGCCGGACCCTCATCACCGCCTTGAGCAGTTGCTCATCGCTGGAGTAGGTCATCCCCGCCAGTGTGCGCAGCGCAATCTCCCGCAGCGGTCCAGGCGTATGCAGTCCAATGTCATCCCCTGGAAACACCATCATGGTCGCCAAAGGGAAATGATACGTCGAGTCATCCCCCTCATAGGCCGTGAACACTCTGCCTCGCGGGGTATCCCTCGTCGGGTAGTCGCGCACATGGTCGGCGATATCGCTCCAAGAGGGGCGTTTGTCCTCGTCTACCGCCAGTATCTCGCTGGCCGCCAGGCAAGCCTTCATCAGATAGCGAATGAATGACAGATCCATGGGGAAGTTCTTATTGTGTTTGAGGTGAGGAGTGAAGTCCACATCCCACGCTGCCGTCGGCCAGAGATCGTATCGACCATCCGGAGCCCGTGTGAGATATCCCGCATAGAACTCGGCGCACTCCCGCATGAGCGGATAAGCGCATGTGCGCAGATACTCCTGATCCTGGCTATACAAGTAATACCACCACATGGGATGGGCTACCCACCCATTGAGAGACATCATGCGGTCATAATGAAGCAGAGGAAAGGGATTGTGCGCAGACTGGCGGGGATACGAGACAAGAAAGAATTTTGCCCCCTCGATGCCATAGGTCTCAAGCGCATCCGTTTGGGCTGTGGGGAGGAGGGCGTATGCCGTCTCGTTGTATGGAACCGCTTGCTCGAGGTGGTTACTGGAGTAGGCACCCCAGACCGCCTGCTGCATGTTGTAGTCCCAGTGATAGTCATTCCCGAACAGGGGAAAATCCTCCCATGTCCAGGACCCGAACAACCCCGGCGCGATGCGACCAGGTCGCCAGGCGCAGGCCAGAAGATACTGGGCAAAGAACCATTGCTGGTTGAGAAAAGGCTTGTTCGACAACTGCACAAAGGAACGACGCCAGTAATTCTGCCAGTGTTGGCGATGTTCCTGAGCCAGGCCATTGATGCCCGTTCGCTGAGCATCATCGAGATCTCTCTTGGCTCGCGCGAAGGGGTCAGGATCATCGCGTGTCGTCGCAATCGCAACCATCAGGATGACGGGACTGGAAGAGGTGACATGGGCGATCGCAACCCCTTCGACTGCCTCAGTGGGAAACAGAGCGATTCCACCGCGCCAGATGCCCTGCGCGATTGTGGCAAATTCAGAGATGGTCTCCGTGCGAAGCTCGTCACCTCCGACCACCCGGCCCATCATCACATATTCAAAACCCTGTGGATAATTGACAGGATCAGCCGGGAACTTGTACCGCACCCACAGATCGCGCCCGGACACCCCAAACTCAGGGCCATCCGGAATCGTCCCTGTACTATCGTGATGCCGGGCGATCTCGATATCGAAATGCTGCTCCCCGGAGGGCGCGTACTCCACCACGATCAGGTTGCGCGGGTAGGAGACAAACGTTCGTATCACTGCCGATTGCGATGGTCGAAGTTCGGCAGTTGCTTCGGCGTCCCACAAACGGAGTCTTCCCCTGTACTGAGCACCCTCCAGGGAGTGGTTCCGGAAGCGGATCCGGCCAGCGGGCTTGATTGTGGGCGTGGGGGTAAGCACGATCTGGCGGATTTCCTCGTTCCAGGGATCATCCCTGGCATCCTGGAGATAGTGGAGCACCGGCGGCTGGGAGGGGTCAGCATATTTCGCCAGGAACTCCTGGTGCGTTCGGGGCCGCTTCTCGTCCATAGGGTCGCGATAATCCCAAATATCGTTCTTCCCCACGTGAAGCGTGAGAAGCTCGGGTGGCCCGAACAAAGAGACGGCGATATCGCCGTTCCCCAACAACAACCCCTGGTATGAATCTGAGGGTGGAGCCGTGAGGATGATATCCTGCCCCGACACGAGCTGAGGCCAGTCTACGAGCATGCGTGTGCCGGGAATTCCAGAAAGGTTCCCATCGATGTCATCTGCTGGCGTATTCCGTTGACTGGACATTTGCATGGATCAGATTGAGGCATCTCTCGAAGGAGGATTAAGGGGTCCGATTGGCCTCGCGGCCTTCCCGGCTGGCGTGCAGGTCGATTGGGTCACCCGGCTTCCACACTGGCGCGCCGTCGGGCACCTGATAATCGAATACCTCGTCATCCAGGGGATACGGGTTCGTCTTCCGCTGGAACAGGGCATACAGGTAGAGTCTGCATCGCAGGTCGACGAACTCGTCCGTCCACCACCGGTATTTGCGGTTCCAGGCGAACGACCGGTTGTCGAAGTAGATCACCCGCCGGAGTTGGGGACTGTGGTTCATCGTGCTCCCGTGCATGACTTTGGTATGGTGCAACAGCACGTCGCCCGGCTCCATCTCGGCCGGCACCGCGTCCGGCAGGTCGAAATGTGCCCGTCCGCGAGCGATCATCTCGTTCGCCCGCTCTTTTTCCCAGAGATGGCTGCCTGGGACGACCCAGACGCAACTGTTCTCGACCGTGGACTTGTCTGGATAGATGTCGATGTTGAAGATGCGTTCGGAGCCTTGGACCGGGTTGCCGTCCCGGTGCCACGGGACGGACGAGCCGTGGCCGGGCAGCTTGAAGACGAGGGATTCGTAGCAGGGGATGAAGTCCGGCCCGACCATCCGGGTGAGCAGGTCGCCGATGAACGGATGGGCGAGCAGCCGCAGGGAGAAGCTGTTCGGGTGGACGTGGAGGTACGTCAGGTAGAACGGGATGCCTTCAGGGCCTTTGATGCACCACGGCGCCGCCGGCCCGCCCGACACGACTTCATCGATCAGCCGCTGCGATTCTTTCTGGAAGTTGGCCAGCTCGTCGTCTTGCAGGACGCCGCGAATGATCGCGTAGCCGTTTTCGTCGAAGAACCGAATCTCCGCGTCTGTGATCTTCCGCATGAGTTCCCCCTTAAAAATTGAGGGGAAAAAGGTGAAAAGGCGAAAGGGCGAAAAAGGAGAGAAACTACACTTTATTTCCCTTTTCGCCTTTCCCCCTTTCCCCTTTTCGCCCCTTCTCAGCTATTCTTTAAATTGCAGGTTCACCAGCCCGTGCTGCTCGATGACCTGGTCGATCTCGTGTTGCGTCGTCTCCGGGATCGCGACAGCCAGGGCGTACCGGGGCGAGTCCCGGTCGTCGAGGATGGGGACGTTCCATCCCTCTGTCGATGTGATAAAATTATCCGCTGCTTCGCGCCCACCTAAGTCCAGGTACCCGGCCAGGACGCCATCCAGATAACTCCGCCAGATCGGACAGCTCTTCAGGCCGGGGTAGTCGGGGCGGTAGGCATTCCCGGTTGAGGTGTAGATGTACGTCTCGACGGCCGGATGCGTCTTACCGAGCACCTGGCGGGGAAAGTCGATCCTGATGCGCTGGTACCCCGGCTCTTTGTGATCGACTTCGATGATACGCGCCGCCCGATCCAAGACGTACACCCCGTCGATCCAGGTGAACGGATGGCGGACGACAGTAAGGGTGCAGGTCTTGCCCTTGGGGGTGTCGATGCAGTGCCGCCACTCCCGCACCCACCCCTTCAGGCGGCCGGGGACCGCCTGCGTGTCGGGCGGCCGGAGCTGCGGGTTGACCAGGACGTCGTAGGCGAAGTAGGCGATGTCATACTCATTGCTCATGCGCACATTCCCTTTCACTCTTCATTCTTCACTCTTCACTGCCTCAGTCGTCTTTCCGCCACGACCGCTCGTGCGTCCATCCGAGCAATCGCTGCGCCTTCGCGCAATCCCAAAAACTGGTGAACCCGGACAGGTCGCCGGTCACCGGCACCTCCGGGTAGAATCGTTTCACCAGTTCCAGGCTGGGCATGTCGGTATGGGCGGTATCCGTTCCGGTGATGAAGAAGACCTCATGGCCCTGGTACGTCGCCTCGATCACGAAGCGGCAGGCGCGGGCCGCTTCACGCACATCGGTGTAGCTCCACAGGTTCTGGTCCTTCTGCGGCGGGGACGGACGACGGCTCCGCCATCCGGCGTACGCGCCGGGCAGGGTGATGCCGTGGAACCGGAAGCTCGCTAAGGTCATCTCCTCATACCGGCGGCCGAACGAATCCGCCTGCTGCTCGCCGACCCACTTGGACAGGCCGTAACACTCCTCGTTGTAGGTCGGGTGTCGCTCATCGATCGGGAAATAGTCGAACCGCGGCTGCCGGCTGAAACTCAGGCCGATGGCGTTCACGCTCGATGCCATGCACACTTTGGAGATGCCCACGGTCGCGGCGGCCTCCAGGACGTTGTAATTGGCCATCGTATTGATGAAATAGATCTGTGTGGTTGGCAGCTCGTACGGGTTGGCGATGGCGGCTAAGTGGACGATCGCGCCGCAGTCCCGGACCGCGTTGCAGACCTGGCCGAAGTCGGTCAGTTCCGTCCGGATGAACCGGGCGCCGAGCCCGGCCTCTGGCGGCCGCTGGTCGAGGTTGCGGACCTCATACCCGTGCGTGAGCAGTTCCTCGATGACGTGCCGGCCGACCCGGCCGCTTCCGCCCGTGACCGCGACGATCATGCGTTTCCTCCGTCGAATCCATGTGCTCTGCAGGCCAGACAAAAGCCCCCTACCGCGCGAGCGCCACCGCGATCGTCCCATCCGCCTTCACCGTCTCCAGCGCCGGGTCGAGCCGGTCGCGCACCTCCACCTGTTTCGCGCGAGTGATGCTCATCAGGTCCGCTTCAGTCTCCTGCAGCACCTTCACGAGCGCGGGTTCTGTCGTGGCCAACTGAAGCCGGGCGAGTTCCGTTCCCAGGGAGAGGTTGGACTCGCTCTTGTACCGGCGCACCGCCGTGGCCACTTCGACGAGCGCATCCCCAGCGGCTTCTGCCGCGTCGTCCACGAGTCGCGCGTCCACGACCGGCCAGGAGGCGGTATGGATGGACGGCGCGCGTTCGACTCCGGCGAACAGTCCCTGGTACACCTCCTCCGTCACGTACGGCAGGAACGGCGCGAACAGCTTGAGCGTCGTCAGGAGCACCTGGCAGAGGGCGTAGCGCGCCCCGTCGCGGGCTTCACCATCACCCCCGTAGAGCCGTTGCTTGGACATCTCCAGGTAGTTGTCCGCCAGGTCCTTCCAGAAGAACACCTCGGTCTCGCTCTTGGCGGTGGCGTAGTCGTACGTCCGGAACAGGTCGGTCGTCCGCTGGATCAGCCGCTGCGTCCGGGACAAGATCCAGCGATCCGCGGAGGAGAGGACGGGGATATCCGCCGGAGGCCGGTATCCGTCCAGGAAGTTCTGGCTGAACCGGGCGACGTTCCACAGTTTCGTGACCAGCTTGGCCCCGGCCTGGATCTTCTCTTCATTAATCACGGAATCCTTACCAAACCCGGTGCTGGACGCCCAGTACCGGACCGCGTCCGCCGAGTACCGTTCGATCATCTCCAGGGGGGCGATCGGCCCGCCGCCCCGGCTCTTGCTGATTTTCCCCGTCCCTTCCGGCGCCAGTCCCCAGCCGGAGAGCGCCGCCTCCTTCCAGGGGATGACCCCGAAGTGATGGTAGTGCTTCACGATCGTGTAGAACGCCCAGGTCCGGATGATGTCGTGCGCCTGTGGACGCAGGGAGAAGGGAAACACGCGGTCATATAGTCTCTGATCCGTCAGCCAGCGGCCGACGATCTGCGGAGTGAGGGACGACGTCGCCCACGTGTCCATCACGTCCGATTCCGGGACGAAGGAGGTGCTCCCGCACTCGCAGGGCGCGGCCGGTTGCTCGTCCGTCGGGTCGACAGGAAGCTGCGTCTCGTCCGCGATCACGGTCGTGCCGCACGCCGTGCAATACCAGATCGGGAACGGGATTCCAAAGTAACGCTGGCGGGAGATGCACCAGTCCCAGCTCAGGTTCTGCACCCATTCGTGGTACCGCGCTTTCATGTGGTCAGGATGCCAGATGACCCGCTCCCCCGCGTCGAGCAGGGCGTCCTTACAGTCGAGCACCTTGATAAACCACTGGTGGGTGACGATGTGCTCCACTGGGGTGTCGCACCGCTCGTGGACCCGCACCGACTGGACGACCGGCTGCCGGCCGAGCACCAGGTCGGCCGCCGTCAGGGCGTCGACGATCTGTCGCCGGGCCTTCGGGATGGGTAGACCGGCGAACTCGCCCGCTACCCCGGTCAACCGGCCAGACCGATCGATCGCCGTCACCAGCGGGAGGTTGTGCGTGTACCACCATTCCACGTCCGCCGTGTCCCCGAACGTACAGCACATCACCGCGCCGGTGCCCTTCTCCGGGTCAGCGCCCGGGTCGGCCAGCAGGGGGACATCCTGGCCGAACAGGGGCACCGTCACCCGCTGGCCGACGAGCCGCGTGAATCGGCCGTCTTCCGGGTGCACGAATACCGCTACGCACGCGGGGAGCAACTCTGGCCGCGTCGTGGCGATGGGCAACGTCTCCCCGTTCGACAGGCGGAATCTCAGAGTCACGAATTCGCTCGTCCGGTCGAGGTCGTTCAGCTCCGCCTGCGCGATCGCCGTCCGGCACTCGGGGCACCAGATCGTCGGAGCCTGCTGCCGGTACGCCAGTCCTTTCCGGTAGAGGTCGATGAACGAGACCTGCGCAGTCCGTCTGGAGCGGTCGTCGATCGTGCGGTACGTGTACCGCCAGTCGATCGACAGACCCAGCCGCTTCCAGAGGGTTTCGTACCCCTGCTCCGCCTCCTCGCTAACCTCTAAGCATTTGTCGATGAACGCCCGGCGTCCGATTTCGGTCGCGGTGATGCCGAGCCGTTTCTCCACCAACCGTTCGGTCGGAAGGCCGTTGTCGTCATACCCCATCGGGTAGAACACACGATACCCATTCATCCGCCAGAACCGGGCGATGAAGTCCGTCTGGCTGTACGAGTAGACATGGCCGAGATGAAGAAACCCGGAGACGGTCGGGGGAGGGGTATCGATCGAGTAGACCGGTCCTGGGTCTTCCGGGGCAAAGTGGTAGATGCCGGATTCCTGCCAGAAGGCCTGAAGCCGGGGCTCTGCGGTCTGTGGATCGTAGCGTTTCGGTAATTCCATGCGCGGTCTCCCCTGCTGTCGTCCATCCCACCCATGACTCATATTCAACTCAATATATAGCCTTGTGATCGGCTGTCAAGCGGATGGTGACTTCCCCCACTCCCCTTCCACCCAACCGGGCAATAGGCAGTCCCTCCCTCGCCCCCCCGCTCCCAGGCAGTGGGCAGTAGAAGCCGTTCCTCCGTCCACTGCCCACTGCCTACTGCCCATCTGCCCAGGGTGGCGGGATAATGGAGGGGAATCTCTCCCCCCAAAAACTCTTGTCTGGGATGTGAGCGTGTTGTATTTTCACGATGACACGGTGAAGGGGGGGTCTTATGCGGCTGTGTCTGGATAGCTTCGTTCCGCCGCTGGAGCGGATCACACGCGGGACGGCGGCCTGGGTGAGGGACCTGGGGTTTCAGACGATCGGGGTCGACCTGGAGACACCGGGCGCGGTCGATGAGGCACGATGTCGACAGGTCCGCGCCCTCCTCGACGGGGAGGGGGTGAGCGTCGGCCAGGTCTGGAGCGTCGGCACTCCCTTCGTGCGGCCTGACCGTGAGGAGATGGCGCGCCACCTGGCCGTCCTGCTCGACCGGATTCCGCTCGCGGCCGCCCTCGGCTGCCGTGTCCTGCTCGTCGAGGCCGGGGGGTATCATCCCGCCAACCCCTGGTTCCCGCACGAACGGAACCAGACCGATGACGCGCTCGACACGCTGATCGCCCAACTCCGGGCGGTCGCCCCGGTCGCGGCCGACCACGGGGTCGTCGTCGCGCCGGAGATGTCGCTCATGACGATCCTGTCCTCCCCCGCCCGCGCGAGAGCGATGCTGGACGGCGTCGGGCATGAGGGGATCGGGATCAATTTTGACCCGGCAAACATCACCGAACCGCGGTATCTGTACCGTTCAGGGGAGATGATCCGGGAAGCGTTCCGCCTGCTCGGAGACCAGATCGTCAACGCGCATGCGAAAGATGTCGTCGCCCGCGAAGTGCCCCTGATCGTGCATCTGGATGAGACGTACGC
>JACQVL010000066.1 GCA_016209865.1 Candidatus Latescibacterota bacterium
ATTCACACCTGGTAGCCCCGGTCATCCTGAGCGACGTGTGGTACGGGACGATTCATCTTGCGCACCGCGAACCGGGAGTGTATTCGCCACGGCACGCCGACTTCCTGAGCGCCGTCGCCCATCAAGTTGCGGCCCACCTCCAGCGAGGCAGCCTCTACAACGCTTTGTCCGCGGAGCTAAAGCGCGGCCGTGAACGCATTACAGCCTTCCAGGCGGCGGCTGCAAATCTTGTCCTCGAAGAGGACGTTGAGGCAGCCCTGGCGAAGCTTGTCGAAACGGCGAGAATCCTGATCGACGGCCAGCGCGGCGTCCTCGCTGTCTGGAACGCGGAAGGTGAGGTGGTGCGCTACGTGCCATCAGCCGCCCCTGCCGGCGACGAGTCTCAACAATCGACGCTACCGTCCGGTCAAGACCTTGCCAGCCTGTTCAAGGGGACCCGCGAACATTTCCGCCTCGTGGACGTGTCAGAGCGGCGCGAGCTGAGAAGAGAAATCCCGCCCCGCACAGTCTCAGGGACGTTCGTGGCGGCCCCCATCCTGGAGAAGAACGAAAGTATTGGAGTTCTGTACCTGGGAGGAAAAGAACACGGCGACGGGTTTTCTGAGGATGACGAACGACTGCTGAACCTCTTCGCCGTGGTGTCCGAGGTGATGCTACGCAACGCGGACCTGTACGGCATCGTGACCGACGAGCAGAAAACCCTGAGCGCAATCGTTGCGAGCATGACGGAAGGCCTCGTGGTCCTGGATCAGGCAGGCCGTGTGAGAGTCTGGAATGGCGCGGTGGCCCGGATCACAGGGGTATCGGAGTCGCCGCTGCTTGGGAAATCGGTGCTTGAAATCAAGGCCGCGATCGCCAACGCATCGCCTCCTTCGGATGCGCTCGTGGCAGTGCTGGACGTGCTCGCCGGAAATCCGGACCCAAGGCATCCAACGGAACTGACTCTGGACCGCCCAAAGCGACAGGTCGAAGCGCGCGTATTCCGTGCGCGGCTGGAACCTCAGAAATCCCTCACTGGCCTTCTGCTCCGGGATGTCACCAGCGAGCGTGAGCTTGAACAGCGACGGGACGCATTTGTGTCCATTGCCTCCCACGAGCTCCGGACACCCATGACTACGATCCTCGGATTCACCGAGCTGCTTTTGAAGCGGAAGATCCCCGAGACCACCGCGCAGGAATGGCTCACATCCATCTACGAGGACAGCAAACGTCTTACGAGCATCGTCGACGACCTCCTGAACGTCTCGCGCCTGCAGTCCGGCAAGATCCCGATCAATCTGCAGCCAGTCTCGATTGGGGCCGTCGTAAGCAAGGTCTTGCGTGCGGTCGGTCCTACGACCGAAAAGCACTTCCTGGTGACGCACGTACCGGAGGATCTGCCCGACGTCTTGGGCGACGCTGAAAAGGTGGGTCAGGTCCTCATGAACCTGCTCACCAACGCGATCAAATACAGCCCGAAGGGAGGGCGGGTAACGGTCGATGCGCGCCACGAACCGATCCGTCAGCGAGTGGTCGTCGGTGTTCAGGATCAAGGGATCGGAATCGCGTCTGAAGACCTCGCGCAGCTGTTCACCAGTTTTCACCGGATCCGTCGCGGTGACACCGAGGGTATCGGCGGAACCGGCCTGGGTCTGTATATCGTGAGGGCCCTCGTGGAACTCATGAAAGGGGAGGTCTGGGTAGAGAGCGAACTGGGGAAGGGTTCTACGTTTTCTTTTACCCTCCCGACCTGCCCGACGGGTTTCGTCCGGGGGGGAGTAACGCGTCGATTCGTAACTGGAGGGGTGTATGAGCAAGACCGTGCTGGTCGCCGATGATGAGGTCAAAGTTGTAAGTCTGCTTCTTGCGACGCTTGGGGGAGACGAGCGCTACCGGGTGGTAGTGGCGAAGGACGGTGAGGAAGCCGTGAGCGTGGCGAAGCAGGAAAAGCCAGACTTGATTCTCCTGGACATCCTGATGCCGAAACTGGACGGATTCCAGGTGTGTCGCCTCCTGCGGGGAGACCCGGCCACGTCGCGGGCCATGATCGTGATGTTGACCGCCCTGGCCCAGGAGAGTGACTGGCATGAGGCCATCCAGGCGGGTGCGGACGACTACCTGACCAAGCCGTTCAGCCCGACCGAGATTCTGGAAAAAATCGAGGACGTGTGCGGGGAGGTCGCATGAATCCTGTCTCCCGCCCGCCTGTAGAGCCTCGAATCCACGTGTGCGCGGTTGAGAGATAAATGAC
>JACQVL010000060.1 GCA_016209865.1 Candidatus Latescibacterota bacterium
ACCATGCAGAGTGTCATTCCCGCGAAAGCGGGAATCCATCGTCTTTCCCGAACCCCGTACCCCGAATCCCGTATCCCGGGTGTTCTCCGCGCGGCAGAGCCCTACCTCTTGTTGAGTCCCGGCTATCTCCTCATCCTGGCGCTGATGATCTATCCGATGATCAGCGTCGTGCTCCTCTCATTACGCTATTACCTGTTGATGGAGCCGGGCCATACTCCGTTCATCGGGCTGGACCACTACCGGCGGGTGTGGCAGGACGCGTACTTCTGGCGCAGCCTGCAGAACTCGGCGGTGTGGGTGACGGCGTCCCTCCTCTTTCAATTTCTGTTCGGGTTCACCCTGGCGCTCCTCCTCAACAGCGCCCGGTTCAGGGCGAAAGGCGTCTACCAGGCGGTCGTCTTCACCCCGTGGGCGGTCTCCGGGTTTCTGATCGCCATGATGTGGGCGTGGATGCTCAACGGCGAGTTTGGGGTCGTCAACGACCTGCTCCTGCGGGCGCACCTGATCGAGCAGAAAGTGGGGTTTCTCTCCCGGAGCCAGACCGCCCTCCTGTCGTGCGTCGTGGCGAACGTCTGGTTCGGCCTGACGTTCTTCGCCATCATGCTGCTCGCCGCCCTCCAGTCGATCCCGGTCGACCTGTACGAGGCGGCGCACATCGACGGGGCGTCCGCGTGGCAGCGGTTCTGGCGGGTGACGCTGCCGCTGCTGAAGCCGACGATCATCGTCACCGTGCTGCTGCGGGCGATCTGGATTTTTAACTGGGCGGACATCATCTGGGTGATGACGAAGGGGGGACCGGGCGGAGCTTCGCAGACGCTCTCCCTGTACGTCTTTCAGAAGGCGTTCTTAGGGCTGGATTTCGGGTATGCTGCCGCGCTGGGGGTGGTGCTGATGGGCCTCTCCTTCGCGTTCACCGTGGCCTTCCTGCGGGTCAGCCGATTCCACGAGGGGGGAGCATTCCAATGAGGGCGATTCGCCAGGCTCGCCTTCACGCCGTCATGAAAGCATGCGGTCTGAGCTTCTTCTTCGTCTTCGTGAGCTTTCCCATCTACTGGATGGTCGTCACCTCCTTCACCCCCGAGGATGAGCTCTTCTCGTTTCCGCTGCGGTATGTCCCGGTTCATCCCACGTTTGCCCATTACGAAACGACCCTCCTCCGCACCCGCATCCCTCAGTATTTCCTGAACAGCATGGCGGTCGCGTGCGTCGCGTCCGGCCTCACTCTGAGCATCGCGGTCCTTGGCGGCTACGCCCTCGCCCGGTACCGGTTTCGGGGCAAGCAGCCGACCATCCTCCTGTTCCTGGCGACACAGATGATGCCCGTCGTCGTCCTCATCGTCCCTCTGTTCATCGTCTTTAGAACTCTGGGGCTGATTAATACCCTCTCCAGCCTGATGGTCGTGTACACCGTGTTCAACGTCCCGTTCTGCACGATGATGATGCAGGGGTTCTTCGAGGGTCTCCCGCCAGAGTTGGAGGAAGCGGCGATGGTGGACGGGTGCACCCGGCTCGGGGCGATCCTGCGAGTGGCCGTGCCGCTCACCCGTCCCGGCCTGATCGCCACCTTTCTGTTCGCGTTCATCGGAGCCTGGAACGAGCTGCTGTTCGCGGTGATGTTCCTGAACACGGAAGCGCGGTTCACCCTCCCCGTCGGGCTGTACATGTTCGTCAGCAAGTATGACATTCACTGGGGACGGATGATGGCGGGGGCGACGATCGCGCTCATCCCCGCCCTGCTCGTCTTCGGGTTCGTGCAGCGGTACATGGTGAAGGGGCTGGCGTTGGGAGCGGTGAAGGGATAAGGACGAAAAAGCAAGGACGAAGAAGTAAGGATGAAGGACGAAAAAAAGGCGGAAAGGATAAAGAGCTTCATTCCCTCGCATTGTCATTCCCGTCCTCGCTTCCGCGGGGATAAACTCCAGCGGAAATCCATTTCTTTCGCCCTTCGTCCTTGCCGTTTTTGTCTTTTCGTCCTTCGTCCTTCGTCCTTGCTCTTTTCGTCCTTAGTCCTTCATACTTCGTCCTTATATCGGCACATTCCGGATGAAGTCCCTTAGATAGTCCGTCACACCCTGCACGGCTAAGGCGGCGAACTGCGCCCCTTTCTCCGCGCTCGCCTTCGTGTAACTCTCATCCGCCACATCGCACAACAGCCGCGCCCGCAGACCCTGCTGGGTGAACGTCGTCGTGGCTAAGAACTGGTGGCCGGGCGGGACCTCCGGACCGGGACCGAACAGCCCGTATGTCGTCTCGATCTCGCCGACTCGATCCATACGGGTGTGCTGGGGGATGATGTGCAGGATGAGGGACGTCTCGAATTCGTCCGCGTGCCCGGGATAGTGGCGGCCTTCGTTGATCGCGGCGATCGCCTCCCGGTTGATCGTCTCCCAGTACGAGAACGAGGCGACCTTCACTCCTAATTCCTCGGTGATCCGCCGGGCGGCCTGGGCGTTGACCGCCATGTTCCCGCCGTGGCCGTTGACGAACGCGAACCGGCGGATGCCGTATCCCATCAGCGACGCGCAGACGTCCTTCAGCCAGTTGATCTGTGTCTCGACCCTCAGGGTCAGGCTTCCCGCGAATTCCAGGTGCTGCGGGGAATGGCCGACGGCTAAGGGCGGGGTGACCAGCGCTTCGGGGTAGAGGCGTTCCGCCGCCCGGCACGCCATGTACGTGGCGGTGGCCGCGTCCACCTGGAGGGGAAGATGGGGGCCGTGCCCCTCGGTGCTGCCGGTCGGGATGATGGCTAAGCGAACCCGTTCGATGATGTCCTCGACTTCGGCGAACGTCATCTCAGGCAGGTAGACTTTAGGCATGGGACTCTCCTTCTACGGCAGGAGCAGGGGACGGACCCAGACATAGTAGACCGTCCCGCCGTCGGTCACGACCGGATGGTCGGCGAGGAGCCGGTAGGCGGTCCGGGCGGACTCTCCCGTCAACGTCTGGAACGCTTCTGACTTGCGGCCTAAGAGCGCGCGCAGGGACACGTCCGGCAACGGCCATCGGGCCGCCGACGCGGCGGATGACGCCAGACGGGGCGGCAGGGGATGGATGGCGAGTTCGACCTGGTCGGGGATGAACGGTTGCGCCCTGGGATGGCGGTAGCCTTCCAGGAACCGGTTGAGGCCGTTGAGGGCTTCCCAGGCCGGGGCGTTGCGTGGCTGGCCGTCGTGGGCTTTCAGGTCGGCCAGGGACATCCGCAGGGTTCGCGGAGGGTTGAACACCCCCATCCAGATCACCACCCCGTTGGCGTCTTTCTGCGGAGGCGTCTTCGGCCTCTGGATGTAGGGGAGTTCTCGGGCTAATCGCTCCGGCGTGATCCCGGAGAAATGGAATCGCTGCTGGAGGGAGAACAAGAAGGCCCCCAGCTCTTGGGGAGTCAGGACGACCTGCCGGTAGGACGGCCGGTCGGCAGGACTGCCTCGATAGATCAGCGTCCCGTTCTGGTACAGGATGAATTGCGGAGTTCTGAGCTGGAACGCGGCCTCGACGGTGGACGAACTCGGGACGAACTGGCGCCAGAGGAAGGGAACGGGGGCTTCACCCGGAGCGGGGGTGTCCGCCCGGGCCGAGCCGGCAAACAGGAGGATGAAGACGAGGCACAACGTTGGCAAGGTCGACTCACTTACGCCCCAGGTTGGCGATACACTGGTCGTAGGTCGCTCGATGAGCCGGGTCGATCTCGATGAGTAGCTGGTAGACATCCGGCGTCGTCTCTGTCTTGAACACGTCGGCCAGTTCGAGGTAGTGCGCGTCGAGAAACTCCTTCGGGCGTTCGTCCCTGGGCTTCGTCTTGAGGAAGGACGCCAGGCTGTCGATCGCTTGCGCGCAGAATCGTTTGGCTTCGTAATTGTTCCCCTCTTTGTGGAGCCGGATCCCCTGGTAGAACGTCGCCCGGAGCTGGCGGTACGGCTTGTAGTCGTCGGACAGGATATCCTGGACGCGCTGCAGCCGTTCATCCCACCCGCGCTGGTATTCGGGGCTGAATCGGCCGTCCGTGGCGATCGTGTGGGCCCGCTGGAAGTGCTCATTCCCGCCGAATAGGCTGTATTCATCCAGGGTGTGTCCGATCATCAGATGGACGTAGTAATCGATCAACCAGGTCAAGGGATGGAAGCGGTGTTCGTCATGACGGAGGACGTCACCATGCTCGAACTCGAAGAACCACCACCGGTCGAGGTATTTGATATCCGTCCCGTTGGACGCGGTCAATTTCGAGCCATACTGCGTCTTGATCCGGCTGCTGAGGTAGGCGAGGAACGCTTCCAGTTGGACCCGCACCGGGTTGGGCAGGGGTTGATCGAGCCAGTCATGGCCTTCGACGTAGTCTTTGAGCTGGCGATTGAACTCCCGGAGGTCCTCCTGCTGGCGGAGAGGGAGGGTCTCCAGGTGGATGATGAACTCTGCTCTGACCTGCTGGCCGCTCGCCCGGCCTGGCAGGGCCGCGACGCTGAGGAGCCCCGCCAGCAGGAGGGACAGCGTGCGACGGGTCTGAGATGGACTCGGATGGGCTCCCATACGCGGTTCTCCATCGATGGATCAGACAGGCTCGTCCTCGGTGGCCCGCTGGTAGGCGCTGTAGGCGTCATCAGGGGTCATCCGTCCGTCGAGGACGGCCCGCAGGGCGCGGGCGATCTGGCGCGGGGACTGCTCTTCAAAGATCGCCCGACCGAACAGGATCGCCCGGCCGCCGTGCGTGATGACATCGTGGGCCAGGTGCAGCGTCGTCCGGGCATCCCGGCGGGGACCGCCGAGCGCCCCGACGATGAGCGTGGAGTCAAAACGAGTCAACGACTCCCAGATGGCCGGGGTGGTGTACGCCGTCTTGAGGAATCGCGGCCGCTGGTGCGGGAGCAGGTAGCTCATCAGCCGGCCGATCGAGTCGGCGACGAACTGGCCCTGTGCCTCCGGGTCCAGGCCGGGCTGGGGGAGGTTGGGCAGGAACACCTCCAGCACATGGTCGAAGTCCGGCCGCTCCCCCACCGCGCGGGCGAACCGCAAGTACGCGCTCAGGACGACCTCGTCTGAGTCAGCCCGGTTGTTGAGGGTGATGGAGTAGAGGCCGAGGCGCACCGCCCCGCCGGACGCGGCGTCCTCTATCGTCACGGTCGAGAACGGGAGGGAAGGGCTCTCCCGGTACCGGCCGGACCGGGGGTTCCAGATGCCCGTCTCCGCATTCATCCGGACGAGGGGGGTGACTGGACTGTCATCGAACAGCCGTTCCTCGACGGCTAAGAGCGCCGCGTCCGCCGGGGTGAGCAGGAGGCCGTCGATGACCGCGTCGTCGATGAATTGGCGGAGGAGGGCGAGGAATTCCGGGCGCGTCCGGGCGCGTCCGGCGGTCTCCCCTAAGCAGAGCAGCCCGCCGCTCGCCTGGGGGTCGGCGGCGAAGACGAAGATCGGGCTGCGCCTCAGGCTGTCGGGATCGTCGAGTTTCTTGAACAATCGGTCGCCCATTTTCTACACCAACGGAATCATCGTCTTATACACGCACACCTTGCCGTCCGCATGGGGGGTGAGGGCGCGTGAGAGTTCAAGGTCGCCGGCTTTCTTCCCTGGGGGGATATCCGTGACGAGGGTCAGGGGGAGGCCGGTCTTCCCCTGGTCGTGTCCGGCCGCGTGCCGGCCGGCGGCGTGGTCGATCAGCCAGGGGTCCGGTTTCAGCCCGCAGAACGTCACCGTCCCGCGCGCGGTCTTCCCGAACTTCGTATGGTCGAGGACGACGATCACCTCGTCCGCGACCTTGATGAATCGCTGTTTCATCTCGATGATTTTCGGGTTGTTGACCATCAGGCCGGCGTCCAGTCCGAACCCGGCGCCGGAGAGGATGGCTTTGAACGGGCCGGCCCAGCAATACTGGTAGAACTCGTCGCCGTCCGGACAGTCGACGTAGCAGAACGACCGGGCGACCGGGATACCGCCCAGTTGCGCGAATTCCACCCCACCGTACGAGCAGAGGGCGAGGACGTGCGGGGCGTAGCTGTTGGTGATGACGCGGAGGCCGGTCTTGCCCTGGACAACGACCTGACGGGCGACCAGGTCGATCGTCCGGCCGGCGTCGAGCAGCAGAGGTTTATCCCAGTTCTTGATGCACGTCTCCGCCACGTAGGCGCTCAGCATCTGGATGGCGTCCATCTCCGCGCTGCTCGCCCCTTCGTAGAACCCGTGGAACGGATGATCCTCGCGGGCCAGTTCCGCGCCGCCCCAGACCCGGATGAGGCTCAGGCTGTGGGCCTTCAGAATCGTCTCGATCTCGTCGAAGTCACTCCGGATGGCCACCTCGGTCACGTTGAGGTCCTGGCTCAACTCATGGGTATGCACCCGGCCATCCCTCAGTAACCGCATGATGATCGTCTGAAGCCGCCGTTCTTTCTCCGTCTTCACAGGCATGTCCCCACCTCCCCCATGCTGGTCGTCCCAATGTAACCCGGTCGATGCAGAGTGTCAAGCGGTTTCCAGACCGATTGATGGTTCACTCTTCTCCGGGTCCCCTCGCATGCTGGGGACGACAGAGGGGTCAGGAGTGCGTCGACCACACGCCAATCCCACC
>JACQVL010000059.1 GCA_016209865.1 Candidatus Latescibacterota bacterium
CAACCCCTGTCCATGCGCGTAGCCGATCAACGCGCGCAAGGATGCTGCGTCGTCCCGGTACTGGAGGTCCGGGTCAGTGACGCTCGGCTGGTAGCCGTAAGGAACGACCTGGACCCACTCCACGCCGCACCCTTTCGCCGCCACCACCGCCTGCCGCCCCAGGGTCTCATACTCCCCTCGTGGGATACCGCGTCCGCCCCACGTCGAGAGGCTGACCCCTTTCTGGAACACGGGTTCAAACCGGCGGGACGAACGGACTGAGGCAGGATGGGCGGGCCGGTCTCCCCGGCTCCAGGACAACCCCACCCAGAGGAGGGCGACGACAGGTATCGTCAGGATGAACGGCGACGGGCGTTTCGGCATGATGGTCCTCAACATTAAGAAGACACCCTAACCCCCGGCCCCTTCCCGACCTCGCAGGGAAGGAGGTTGGAGGTGAGGGCTCACGTCGATTATAGTACGCAGTCCTACCCCTGTCAACAGATATTCTGTGTGGGATTCTTCGTCGAGAGGCGGGAAAAAGAAGGCTGTTCTGGAACAATCAAAAGTGGACAGTGTTAGGGGAGATGATTGTTACGTAACAGGGGAACGAAATGGTATTGACAAGGCGCGAATCGCGTCATATCATTATCCGAACTGATCATCAGGGACGAAAAGAGAAACTATGGATTTCCGCTCCCCGCTTTCGCGGGGACAGGTTTCGTGGGAATGACAAGCAGGAGACGCATCATGTGCGGGATCGTTGGATACTTGAACAAATCGGGCGCCGTCTGTCCGATCGGCCGGACGATGTTGAGCATGCTCCAGGCGCTCGGCCGCCGCGGGCCAGACTCAGCCGGAATCGCGGTGTACGGGCCGGAGGATGACGAGACGGTCATCCTCCGGGTCAAACTGGGCGAGCATACCGTCCCGGCCGGACGCAAAGACCAGGTCGTCGCTCAGGCGGAGACGCTCGCGCGAGTCACGCAGGCGGTCGTCACCGGAGAATACCTCCGTCTGGTGGTCGAGTACGATGGACAGCCAGCCGCGCTCCAGCAGGCGATCGAAACCGTCGCGCCGGATGTCGAAGTCGTCAGCATCGGACGGGCGTTGGAGATCGTCAAACAGGTGGGATCGCCGGACAACCTCGACGCGACGTACGGGGTGGCGGAGTTTGTCGGGACGCACGCCATCGGTCACACCCGCCTGTCGACCGAAAGCCGGGTGGATCTCAGCCATTCCCAGCCGTTCTGGGCGCACGGGACGCTCGACATCGCGGCCGTCCACAACGGCCACATCACGAATTACCACAAGCTCCGGCGTCAGTATGAGATGCGCGGGGTGCGGTTCTACACGGAGAACGACTCGGAGATCATCGGGATGTACTTGGCCGACCGGATGGCGCAGGGCCTGAGTTTCGATCAGGCCCTGCGCGCCTCCATCCGCGACCTTGATGGGTCGTTTTGCTATCTCGCGGCCACGGCGGATCAGCTTGGCTTCGCCAAAGACTCGTTCGGCCTGAAGCCGCTGATGGTGACGGAGACCGACGAGTACGTCGCCATCGCCACGGAGGAACTCGCCCTGTGCGCCGCGTTCGGCCAGGCGGTGCAGGCTCGGGAGCCGGGGCCGAAGTCGGTGCGGACGTGGCGGCTCACCGCAGAAAGGAAAAGACAAAAAGGGGTAGCGGCGTGACCACGATCGATTGCGACGGCAAGATCACACGAACGATCAATCAAGAGATCCGGCGTCTGATGGAGGAAGGGGTTGAGGAGATCCGGATCCTCAACCCGGCGGCGCGGCACAGTCTGGGCGTCGGCCTCGTCCGGCCCATCCGTCTCGTGTTCGGTGGGAGCGTCGGCTATTACTGTGCCGGAATGATCGACGGCCCGGCGGTCTCCATCCACGGGAGCGCGGGCTGGGGCGTGGGTGAGGGTATGATGGCCGGGACGATCATCGTCGAGCAGCACGCCGGGAACGGCGCGGCGGCGTCGATTCGCGGCGGAACGGTCGTCATCCGAGGGGACGCGGCGGCGCGGACAGGCATCGCCATGAAGGGCGGGACGGTCATCGTCGGCGGGAGCGTCGGGTACATGAGCGGGTTCATGATGCAGAAGGGAACGTTGATCGTCTGCGGGGACGCGGGCGAGGCGCTCGGCGATTCGATGTACGAAGGGGTCATCTTCGTCGCCGGACAGGTCGCGGAATTGGGGAACGATGCGGTCGTCCAGACGCCGACCCCGGACGAGATGCAGGTCATCACCGAACAGCTCGCACGCTATGGAGTCGATCACCCGGACGAGTTTAAAAAGATCGTCGCGGGACGGCGGTTGTGGAACTTCGACAAGCGAGAGTGGGACGTATGGAAGGCAGCGCTGTGAAAAGGCAAGGACGAAGGACGAAGGACGAAGGACGAAAAGGACAGAACGGACATCCTGCTCCTCCGCACGTTCTCCGCCAGGGCGCGCTCTGGACGCCGGAGGCGATCGACGACGTGCAGACGAAAGCGGAATTGGGTCGTTACCGGCTTCGCGGGTTCGGCACCCTGCGCCGCCGGCCGCTCCCGTCGTTCGATGACCTCACGTTCATCCCCTGCACGCTGACGCGCATCCCGCTCGAAGGATACCGGGAAAAATGCGAGACGAAGACCGTGCTGGGGACGCGATTCGCCAAGAAACCCATCGTGCTCGACATCCCCATCATGATCACCGGGATGAGCTTCGGCGCGCTGTCGTACAACGCGAAAGTGGCCTTAGCGCGCGGCGCGACGCAGGTGGGGACGTCGACGACGACGGGCGACGGCGGGATGCTCCCGGCCGAGCGGGAGAATTCAAAGATCCTGATCTACGAAGTTCTCCCCAGCCGGTACGGGATGAACGTCCACCATCTCCAGATGGCCGACGGGATCGAGCTGACGATCGGCCAGGGGGCGAAGCCGGGAACGGGGGGCGTCCTGCTCGGCTCGAAAGTCTCCGACGAGATCGCCCGGATGCGCGACCTGCCCGTCGGGGTCGATCAGCGCAGCCCGTGCCGGCATCCGGACTTTCTCGGCCCGGATGACATGATCCTCAAGATCGAGGAACTGCGGGAAGCGACCGACTGGCAGGTGCCCATCATCGTGAAGATCGGAGCATCCCGGGTGTACGACGACGTGAAATTAGCGGCCAAAGCCGGGACGGACATCATCGCCATCGACGGGATGGAAGGGGGAACGGGCGCGTCGCCGGACATCCTGATGGACCATACCGGGATTCCGACGCTCGCCGCCGTCTGCGAGGCGCGGGCCGCGCTGGAAGACCTGAGCCTGTACGGGGAAGTCCAGCTCATCATCGCGGGCGGCATCCGGAACGGCGCGGATGCGGCGAAGGCGATCGCCCTCGGCGCGGACGCGATCTATATCGGCACCGCCGCGCTCATCGCCCTCAACTGCAACAAGCCGCTCTACATCGAAGATTACCACGCCTTGGGCGCCGAACCGTACGCCTGTCATCACTGCCACACCGGCCGGTGTCCGGTCGGGATCACGACGCAGGACCCGGAGCTGATGAAGCGACTGCCGATCGACGAAGGGGCGGAACGGGTGGCCAACTTCCTCCACGCGACGACGCTGGAGATTCAGATGCTCTCCCGCGCCTGCGGGAAGGCGGACGTGCACGACTTGGAGCCGGAAGACCTGAGGGCGCTCACGCTGGAAGCGTCGATGATCACCGGCGTCCCGCTCGTCGGCACACGTCGGGTGTTCGGCGGCGGGCCCGGGTGGAAAGAGGCGCACTGATGTCATTCCTCATCTCCTGTCCCAACTGCGGCGCGCGCAGCGTGTATGAATTCCGGTTCGGCGGAGAAATACACGACCGCCCCCCCGTGTCTGCCTCCGAGGATGAATGGACGCAGTACCTGTATGCCAGGAAGAACAAGTCCGGGCCGCAGGAAGAATGGTGGTACCATCGCGCGGGCTGCCGGACATGGTTCAAGGCGGTCCGGGAGACGGCGACGAACACGGTGATCGAGACGCGCTGGCCATGAACGGCATCGACCGCTCCAGGACGCTCACCCTCACCTACGAACACCGACGCATCCCTGCCCATCCCGGCCAGACGATCGCGGGCGCGCTCTACGCCGCCGGAATCCGCATCTTCAGCCGCAGTTTCAAATACCATCGCCCGCGCGGCCTCCTCTGCGTGGCCGGCCGGTGCCCGAACTGCCTGATGAACGTCAACGGAGAGCCCAACGTCCGCACGTGCGTCACTCCTGTGGCCGACGGCCAGCACGTCCGAGGCCAGAACGCCTGGCCGTCGTTAGAGACGGATGTTCTCTCTCTCATCGAAACATTCGACTGGTTTCTCCCGGTCGGGTTCTACTACAAAACCTTCATCCGGCCCCGGTCGCTGTGGCCAACGTATGAGACGATCCTGCGTCACATCGCCGGACTCGGCGAGATCGACATCAACACCGTGCCGGACGTGCACTACGACCAGCGGTACCGTCATACCGACGTCGCGGTCATCGGCGGCGGGCCGGCCGGACTGTCCGCCGCCCTCGAAGCCGCGGCTGCCGGAGCGGATGTAACCGTCGTGGACGACCAGCCGGCGTTAGGCGGGCATCTGCGCGTGGATTCCCGTATGAGGTCGCTCGCTGACGACGTGGCCGCGCAGCCGAACATCGAGACGCTCTCCGCCGCCGCCGCGTTCGGGGATTACGAAGGCGGCCTGATCGGCGTCATCCAGGGCGCCCGGCTGATCCAGCTCCGGACGCAGCGGACGATCATCGCCACCGGCCGGTTCGAGCATCCCCTCATCTTCCAGAACAACGACCTGCCGGGCGTGATGCTGGGCAGCGGCGTCCAGCGGTTCCTCCACCTCGACGGCGTCACACCCGGAGAGGCCGCGCTGGTCGTCACGACGAACGATTCCGGCCTGGCGGTCGCCGCAGACCTCCTGCAGGCCGGGGCGCGAGTCGAGACGGTCGTGGACGCGCGTCCGGCGATCCCGGAAACGCCCGCAGTCCGATTGCTCAACAGGATGGGCGTCCCGATCCTGCTGTCCCACAGCATCCTCGAAGCATCCGGACATCATCACGTCTCCGGCGCGACCGTCGTCCAATTGGATGAGCATGGCCATCCCGTCCACGGGTCGGAACGATACGTCGGGTGCGACCTGATTGCGCTGTCGACCGGGTTCGAGCCGGCTGC
>JACQVL010000074.1 GCA_016209865.1 Candidatus Latescibacterota bacterium
ATCCGTTCGAAGAGCAGAAAGCGGTCGAGCGATACCTGCACGAGATCGCGGCTTTTCCCATCCTCTCCTCGCCGGAAGAAGCCGTCCTGGCGCGCCGCATCCGGGCGGGCGATCAGGCGGCGTTGAACCGGCTCGTCCAGTCGAACCTCCGGTTCGTCGTGACGATCGCGCGCGAGTATCAGCATAAAGGCATTCCTCTCCTCGACCTGATCGATGAGGGGAACGTCGGCCTCATCATCGCCGCGCAGCGGTTCGATGAGGCGCGCGGGTTCCGGTTCATTTCCTATGCCGTCTGGTGGATCCGACAGGCGATCCGGCAGGCGTTCGCGGATCAGGTCCGTCTCGTCCGGCTGCCGCGCCTCCAGGTCGAAACCCTGGCCCGGCTTGAAGAGATGATCCGGTCGCGTGAACAGGTTACGGCACGCCCGGTCAGCCTGGACGCCATCGCCGAGGATGCCGGGGTGTTCCGCACGCGCGCCGGCTGGCTCTTGACCACTGCTTCCCGGCCTTACTCGCTCGATGAACAGTTCGAGGAGGACGCGGACCTGAGTTTGATCGACCTCCTCCCGGACACGCAGCAGCTTCCGCCCGACGAGGCCGTCATGGAACAGACGCTCAAAGAGACTGTCCATCACGCGATCCAGACGCTGCCGGAACGGGAGGCGGACGTCCTCTGCCAGTATTTCGGGCTGCTCGATGATGAGCCTCATACGCTCGACGAGATCGGCCAGCAGCTCGGGATGAGCCGGGAACGGGTCCGCCAGATCAAGGATCGGGGCCTCCAGCGCCTGCGCCATGCGTCGCGGAGCCTCCGGCTACACGCGTGTTTGTAATCGGGAAGGAGCGGTTCACCCAAAAAACCCTTGTTTTGTTCCACGTCCTCGCGCTATAATAGCTCTGGGAAGGATTCTTCAGGGTCACGCGAAGGAGAGCGTATGCACGAGGATGAAGTCGCCCGGCAGGTGGAGGGTCTGGGACTGCTCCGTGAAGCTCAGGCGGCTCAGGTCAGGTTTCAAGGGCTGCTCGAAGCCGCCCCGGATGCGATCGTGGGAGTCGATCGTGAGGGGCGCATCGTCCTCGTCAACACCCAGACCGAGCGGATATTCGGGTACAGCCGGGAGGAACTGCTCGGCCAATCGGTCGAGGTCTTGATCCCTGCGCGTTTCCGGGTAAGGCATGCGAAACACCGCGCAGGTTATACCTCCGATCCCCGGACGCGTCCGATGGGAGTCTGTCTCGACTTGATCGGCCGGCGGAAAGACGGGAGCGAGTTCCCGGTTGAGATCAGTCTCAGCCCGCTCGAAACCCCGGACGGACTGATCGTCACGAGTATCATCCGTGACGTCACGGAGCGCAAGCGGCTGGAGGCTCAGCTCCGCCAGTACACCGCCGACCTGGAACGCCTGGTCGATGAACGGACGGCGGAACTCCGCGTGGCGAAAGAATTCTCTGAGACCGTGCTCGAGAACGCGAACAGCCTGGTCCTCGTCCTGTCGGCTGAGGGCAAGGTGCTGCTGTTCAACAAACGGTGCGAGGAGACGACAGGCTACATCAGTGAAGCGATCATCGGGCAGGACTGGATTACGACCTTTCTGCCAGTTGACGCCCAGGACCAGGGCTGCCTGATCCTCACCGGGATCATCGAAGGCCGGATGCCGGACGTCTGGGAAAGCCCGATGCTTACGAAAAACGGCACCATACGGACAATCCGCTGGCGCCATGGGGTGATCCTGGACAAGGCCGGGCAGACGACCGGGGTGATCGCCATCGGCCAGGATGTGACGGAACAGCGACGCTTGGAAGAGCAAGTCCTGCAGGCCGAGCGGCTGGCCGCGGTCGGCCGCATGGCGGCGCAGGTCGCGCACGAGATCCGGAACCCGCTCAGTTCCATCGGCCTGAACATCGAACTGCTCGCCGATGAGATCCGCGAGCGTCGATGGAACGACAGCGACGAAGCGAAGGAATTGGTTCAGGTCGCCCTCTCAGAGATCGAGCGGTTGAACGACGTCATCCGCGATTACCTGATGTTCGCCCGGATGCCCATCAAACAACTCCGCCCGGAACCGGTCAACCCCCTGGTAACCGGACTGGTCAAGCTCGTCCGGCCTGAAGCGAAACGGTCGCGTGTCCGACTGGTGAGTAAGCTCGACCCGGGGATTCCGGCCGTCACGATCGACCGCTCCCTCGTCGGGCAGGCGCTCCTCAACTGCGTCCGGAATGCGATCGAAGCCATGCCCGATGGAGGGACGCTGACGATCACGACCCGACTGGCCGAGAGCCGGGTCGAAGTCTCGATCAAGGACACCGGGCCGGGAATCCCGTCTGAACACCTGACGAAAGTGTTCGATCCGTTTTACAGCACCAAGGATAAAGGCACTGGCCTGGGACTGCCCTACGTCCGGCAGATCATCACCGAACACGGCGGGCACGTGGTGCTCCAGAGCACCCCCAGCGTCGGCACCACCGTGATCATCCAGCTTCCCGTCGCGTCTCATCCCAGGACATCAAGATCGCGACGCACGGAACAACCGGGGGCGCAGGAATCATGACCGGTTTTCATCCCCGATGAAGGAGGAATCTCGTATGACAGGACAGTCAGACACCGGACGTGTGCTGATTGTCGATGATGACCGGGTCTTTCGGCTTGCCCTGGGGAAGGTGCTCACCAAGGCCGGGTATACCACGGTGCTCGCAGAAGACGGCGAAGAGGCGGAACGGCTCCTCGCCC
This sequence comes from Candidatus Latescibacterota bacterium, assembly GCA_016209865.1. Lineage (GTDB taxonomy): Bacteria > JAAXHH01 > JAAXHH01 > JAAXHH01 > JACQVL01 > JACQVL01. The sequence continues at coordinate 2,729 of JACQVL010000074.1, forward strand.
AACAGCCGTTTGATGTGATGCTCGTCGACCTGAAGATGCCCAAGAAAGACGGACTGGCCGTCCTGCGCGATGCGCTGCGTCTGGCCCCCTCCCTCAGAGCCATCATGATTACGGCCTTTGGCGACATCGAAGTCCAGAACGAAGCGATACGGTTAGGTGTCTTCGCTTACACGAACAAGCCGATCCGCCGGGATGAGGTGCTCGACCTCGTCCGCCGGGCGATGGGCGGCCGGTCTTCGGTCGCCGCCCCCACGCGATGATGACCAGCCACCGACTCTCCTTCCCCTCCCCTCACGCGGCTCCGCGTTGACAGAATGTCGTCGATCGACGTGGCTGAAGCCTGCTTTTTGACAGGATGTCACGGCGATTCATGATTTTCTCCTCGTGTTTTGAACAATCCGTCATCACGGATGACACTGATGACTCATGATGCCCCTGATTCACCTTCCCCCTCTCCCCTTCTGGAAATGACCATCCCTGACTGATTCCCGATCACCGATCACCGATCACCGACCACCGATGTGGCGATCTGGCATGATTCTTGCCCTGTCTGTGAGATGGGCATGGGGTGATGTCCCATGCCGGTCGAAAACCTGTTCTATAGTTTTTCAGATAATGTTTTGGACTACGCCTCCTGCCCTCACACCTCACCTCATCCCCCGCTCCCCCTTCCCCTCTCCGCAAGCGGAGAGGGGAAGGGGACTGGGGGCGTAGGGGTGAGGTTCAAGACTCGGCAATCCAATTCTTTTTCTGAACGTCTATAGCGTAAGTTGTTGTCCTTCCCGCGCGAGCGGGAATCCATTCTTCACCCAGGCACGAGTGTGTACGTTCACCGCACAAGGAGGGCCGTATGTGGTATCTTGATGACCAGAAGTGGGTCACGATCGTCTATCAGTTGCCAGAGGAGTTGGACCTCCGCCTGGAGCAGGCGTCATCCGTGTTCAGGATACCGGAAGAAGCCATCCTCATCCAGGCGCTGAAGGAGTTCTTCGAGAAGCACGGGATTCGTCGCATGAGGGAAGTCGCGTGAGGGAACCGGTTCATCCTCACGCCAGGAGGGTGCAGCTATGTTAAAACGTGTCGCAGGCATGTTCTGTCTGATCGTGATCCTGCTGGCGGGAACAGCGGCTGTACAGGCTCAGCCGCCGCCCGGCGTGACCGGTTTCACGATCGTGGGTCCCCCGGTGGTTGTGTCGGGGGTGCCGTTCCAGCTTGACGTCATCGAGCACAACAACAGGCAGCCAATCGTCCCCGGAGACACCAGTACGGTCTACCTGTCAGCGTGGGACTTCTCCACGAATCCCTCAACCCCCATCCCGATCTCGCCGACGAGTTTCGTTGCGTCGGGTAGCGGGGATGATGTCCTCAGCAATGTCACGCTCACCGCACCCCCCAGAACATGGGTGACCATCAGGGCTCAGGGGTACGGCGTCGGGCCGAGGGGACCGAATGCACCGTCCATCATGGTCGTGGGTGAGGGCGATCGTGGTTCAGAAGCCCATGTCTTCGGCATCACAGCCCCCTTCTCCACGAGCCCGAATCATCTGTTCCCGGTGTACATCACCCCGCTTCAGCCTCGCCAGAACGTCGAAGTCGGGAATGTCGCCCCGTTCAGTGGGACGGTCAATCTCTGGGCGGACATCGGAGCCATCTCGCCCACGTCCGTCAACATCGACGTGCCGTCGGGCGGGTCGGCGCGGGTGCTCGTCACGCTGGACGCGGTCGCTCCGAACAACAGAATCCACGCGGACGCGCCAGGGATGGGCGGAGGGGATACCCCGAAGTACACGGTGGAGTTCCGCAACCACGACGAGGCGCAACTGAACAGTCTGCTCACGGTGCTCCGGGCTAACCTGACGGCGATGGCTGAGTCTGTGTTTGTCACGCTGCCGGGCGTGGCCGATTCGCTCTGGCAGAGCACGATCTGGCCGCTTCGAATGGAGAACTATCCAGGATGGCAGATGCTGACGTTCATCCCCGGGGCTGGCAGCGGAGGCACGGGCGTCCAGTTTCACGCGACCCTCGTGTCGAGCGCCGCGCCGCTGAGCGCGCTCCCCGGCGACTCGACGTTATGGAACCCCGATTTCGTCGTCAACACGGCGAACTGGGAGCTGGTCTCCGGCGCGTTCCCGCCGGGTCTCGATGGCACGTACTGGTTCAGGTATCAATCCCTCTCGCCGGGGTTCAGACCGAGGTTGAGTACCTCGTTCGTGAACAACAGTTCCCAGCTCGATCGAGCACTGGTCTTTGTCGATGTCGATGGGGATACCACTGTAGAGGTTCTCTCGAACTATGGCATCAAGGGGATCCTCTGGCACAACCAGATCTGGAAGGACGGTGTGGTGGCAGGTGGACAGGACACCAGCTTCCATGTCCTGAGCAATTTCGTGATCCCACCCCCCTTCGAGGGAGAAGTCCAGCTCCACACTATCTACGTGCCGTCTATCTACCCACGTCCCACACTTCCGGATGCGGCGGCATGGAACGAGGCGTTCATCGTCAACCCGGAGACTGATTTCGCCGACGTCACGGGCGATCCGTTGCCCCCAGACTTCACCGGCTCGTACTGGACATACATCGAGGTGCTCGCTGCGCCGGGCGGCGATCGACCCGATACCCTGCGCGGCTGGAGTAACGAGATCAACACCACGGGCGTGTACAACACGCTCTATGTGAATGAAGCATTCGCCGAGCCAGGCGGGGTTGCTGTGCTCACTGTTACGCTCCAACACAACCGGCCAGTGGCCGGTCTCCAGTTCAGGATCGAGCCGCAGCACTGGGATGGACAGAACCAGTTCCATGCCGGAGAGGCCGCGTTCCAGGGCGTCATCAACGACCTGGAGAACCTGGGGTTCACGGTCACCACGGCGACAGATGGGAATGGGGTGACCACTGTGCTCCTGTTCAGCATCACCGGGGCGGTCCTGCCGCCGGGGGAGCACGTCCTCATGGAGCTCGTCTACCGGATGGATGAGAACGCTCCGTTCGGGGATTGGATCATGATGGCCGTGATGAATGCCCTCCTCTCCGACCCGGACAGTCAGCCGATCCATCCGGGGGTCCAGCCCGGCTCCATCCATGTCGGCCGGCGCGGCGACCTCAACGCCACCGGGGATATCAA
>JACQVL010000068.1 GCA_016209865.1 Candidatus Latescibacterota bacterium
CAGTGCCACCGCCACAGGAAGCGGACGCCGTGATGCTCGACGTCCCGTGTCCGAAGTGCAGAACGCTATCCAAGGTCCAGGCGAACCTGAAGAAGAGCCCGCTGCAGCCTGGCCACCATCGGTTCCCGTCGGACAACAGATTCAAGTGCCCAGCGTGCGGGGCCGAAGTTGACCTTACAGACGCCAGGCGTCAGATTGAGGTACAATCAAAGCGGTCTCTGATCGACGAGTACGAGTGAGGAGCCCTATGGACGAGAGTCCCCGTTTCAAGCTTGTCTTCGCCAAGCTCCGCGCGGTGCTGGCGGATGAGGTTCGGAAGGAGCCTGCGAAGATCAGAGTAGAGATTCGCCGACCTCCCGAGGTAACTCAGGAGGAACTGGACGAGATCGACAACCTCCGGCGCATCGTGCTCGAGGTGACCGAGCCCGAGCCGATGTCGTTCACGACGACCTAATCTCGCTTCAGCCTTTGCTGCTGAAGCGCTGCGAGCCGATGTTGTCTATCCCGCTGAGTAGATTCAGCCCCGTTCACGGGGCTTGACCCGATTGCCAGCCCGGCCATTTATGGCCGGGCGTCACGGCCGGGCTGAATTTCAAGCTTGGAGGACAGACCGTGCCGACACATGACCAACTCCCACTTCCCATCCAACCCGTCAATAACCCAATCCTGTGCAGTCCCTACGAGGAGCCGACGGAACACTGGGTCTACGACACCCAGACGGGCGAGGCGTCACGGATGATGGGACGGCTGGGCCGGTGGGCACCTCATGTGTGCCGTGATCCCCAGATGCTGGGACGAGAGTTAGAGTGGTTGTGCCAGCACACAGGGTGAAAATGGGTTAGGATTCTGAGATGGCGACTGGTTTTGTCTTTCCAGAAATGAGACTCAGCGATGGGTTGATTCGTGATCTTCGACGAATGAATCCGTGGTGGGAAGGCGCGCCGTTGCCGGTACTCCCTCACACCCGACGTCATCTGGTGAGTACGATTCATCGACGACTGCAGTTGAGGCTTGCTCCGATTGTCGTGGTGCGCGGTCCCCGACAGATCGGGAAGACGATTGCCCAATTACAGGTGCTGCAAGACCTGCTCGACGCGGGCGTGCCTCCGCGTCATATTCTGCGCGTGCAATGCGATGAACTCTCTGAGATCATCCCACTCTCCGAGCCAATCCTCCGTATCGTGGACTGGTATGAGGGCACCATACTCGGTCAGACTCTCAACGAAGCTGCTCACCGGGAAGCCCCGACATATCTGTTCTTTGACGAGATTCAAAATCTGAAGAATTGGGCACCTCAGATCAAGTTCCTGACAGACACTTCGACGGCCTCTATGTTGGTCACTGGAAGTTCTGCCCTGCGGATCGAACTCGGCCGTGACAGCCTTGCCGGTCGCATGACGACGATCGAAGCTGGTGTGTTGTCCTTAACCGAAATTGGACGGTTCCATCAGGTCGATGTCGACGAGCCATTCCTACCGGACAATGGGCCGGAGGCGTTCACGCGAAAAGAGTTTTGGCACGAACTGGTCGCGCATGGGGTACACCGGCAGGAAGTCAGAGACCAGACATTCCGATGGTTTTCTGATCGTGGTGGCTATCCCCTCGTCCACCAGCGGGCAGACGTGGAATGGGGGTATGTGGCGGATCAGTTGAATGAGACGATCATTCGCCGGGTTATCCAGCACGACCTGCGAGTGGGGGAACGCGGCCGAAAGCGCGATGCTCCTTTACTGGAGGAAGTGTTTCGACTCGCGTGCCGCTACATCGGTCAGTCGCCCGGACTTACGGTGCTCGCGCGGGAAGCGCAACGGACGCTGAACGCCAACGTCGGCCCGCAACGGATCAATCACTACCTTCGCTTCCTCGGCGATACCTTGTTACTGCGCCTGATCGAACCGTTGGAAATTCGTCTCAAGCGGAAGCGCGGCAACCCAAAGATCTGCCTGGCAGATCATGGATTGCGCGCAAGCTGGTTGCAAGAAATCATTCCGTTAGCGCCTGATGACCTGATACAGAACCCTCATCTGACCCCCGTGGCCGGTCACATCGCGGAGAGCGTGGTGGGAGCTACGCTGGCGACGATTCCCTCCCTGGATATCGCCTACCTGCCGGAGCGAGGGGGAGAGCCGGAGATCGATTTCGTTGTAACGGTCGGCACCAAGCGTATCCCATTAGAGGTCAAGTACCAACGACGAATCGACCCGCTCGCAGACACGGAGAGCTTACGGACCTTTATCGAAAAAAGCGTGAATAACGCGCCGTTTGGGTTGCTCGTCACACAGGTCGATACCCAGGCGGTCACCGATCCCCGCATTATTACCGTACCTCTTTCAACATTCATGATGCTGAGATAAGAGAGCTGTTATGTCACCACACAGGATACAACGATGAAACATCCCCTGACCCCGATCGACCTGCGGGAACACGGGCGGCTGGGCATCGAGCACATACGTCATAGCGTCGACCGCGACGGATTCCCATCCCCCACTGACCGTCATGCATCATCAGCGAGAAACGTTGCTGGACTTGATCGCGGATACGTTAGGCAGCATGATATTACGTCAGCAATGGGGACATTGAAGCCATTTTGCACGAACAGGAGGTCCTATGCCTAAGCCTATCGAGGTGAAACCGCTCGACCATTACTGCCTCTGGCTCAAATATTCAGACGGCATTGAAGGCGTGGTTGATCTGTCCAACTTGGTCGGTAAGGGCGTGTTTGCCCTCTGGAACGATGAGCATGCCTTTCAACAGGTGCACCTCGGCCCAAGCGGAGCGCTGGCGTGGAGTGAGCAAGTAGAACTGTGTCCCGATGCCCTGTATCTCAAGCTCACCGGGAAAACACCAGAAGAGCTCTTCCCGGCGTTACGAGAGTTGGCACAGTATGCCAGAGATTAGCCGGTTCTTCGGGATCAGCATCAAGATGTACTTTGATGATCATCCGCCGCCGCACTTTCACGCGGAGTATGGGGAATATATCGCGGTTGTGGAGATTCACACCTTGGTGGTAATCGGGGGGACATTGCCCCCGCGGGTATTGGGGTTGGTCATTGAGTGGGCGGCTCAACATCGAGGGAAGTTGCTCACGCTGTGGGAGTTGGCCGCGCAGCATCAGCCGTTGCATAAGCTACCTCCGCTCGAATAGGGTGACGCCTCACCAGACGCTGCAGACCGACGGGCCCTGCGCCTGGCGTTTGGAGGCGCTATCTCGCTGGGGAAACACCCCATAGAATGAGCGTTTGGCAGAGATCGACCTGAGAATAACACACAGAGATGTCTGAGGACGAACGATGAAACATCCCCTGACCCCGATCGACCTGCGAGAGCACGTGCGGCTGGGCATCGAGCACATACGTAACAGCGTCGACCGCCGCCGCGACTGTCGCCCGTACTTCCGCTTCAACCTGACGACTCCTCCCGTCTGGTCTCAGCACGAAGACTGCGACACCCCCCACACGGTCGGCCGTTTCCTGCATGCGCTGAACGTGTGCACCGGGATCGCCGGACCGCTGGACGATGCCGAGTTGTTGCACGGATTGCGGAAGCACATGTTCGCAAGCTGCGCGCATGAACACGGGTTCGCCCAGGACGATGTGGGTACGGATTCCCATCCACCGCTGACCGTCATGCACCATCAGCGAGAAGCGTTGCTGGGCCTGATTGCGGTCTGGCGGCTGCTCCAGGATCCTCAGGCCGAGCGGTACGCCCGAACCCTGGTCGCTGCCATGGAAAAGGCAACCAGAGTCACTGGAACCTACCCAGGCGCCACCCTGGGGTCGCGAGGGTGGCAGGACACGAACTTCGCCACGATGACCTCCGGACGCGCGGTCGGCGCGCTGCTCGTCTACAGTCGCACGTTTGATGATCCGCTCGCGGTGGAATTGGCGCTGCGCTTTGCTCGCCACGTCCTCGCCTCGTGTTTCGGGGAGAACGGCGAACTGACCCCGGCCGCCGGAACCCATATCCACTCTATCACCGGCACCGTGGCCTCGTTAGCAGAACTCGGCCTCGTGACCGGGCAACGGGAGTTCACTGAGCGTGCCCGCCTCGTCTTTGATAGCGGACTCCTCCCGTATCGCACTCGGACCGGCTGGGTCAAGGAGGGAGCCACAGCCCATCGTGGTCGGGGTGAGGCTAACTGCACCGCCGACCTGATCGAAGCGGCCTGTCTGCTCGGCATGGCCGGCTCTCCTTCGTATTTCGAGGATGCGGACCGCATGCTCCGCAACCATCTGCTCGCTTCCCAGATGGATGACCTGTCGTGGGTGGTGGAAAACGAAGGAATGGCCAACACCGACACGCGCGCCTACGAAGGTCTGCGACAGCGAGCGCGGGGCGCGTTCTGCTTCGCCGAGCCCAACGGATTCCATTCGTACAACTCCGACCTCACCGGCGCGGCGCTCCAGGGCATCGCCGCCGCTTGGCAGCATATCATCACGCGCGAAGGAGAGGGGAGGGTTCGGATCAACATGCTGCTGTCCCGCCAGCATGAGGATATCCGCCTCACCAGCCTGTTGCCGCAGGAAGGAAGGGTCATCCTCGAACTCAACCATCCCACAACGGTCTCCATGCGCCTCCCGCCCTGGACTGAGCGACAGACCGTCAATATCACGATCGATGGTCATGCCGTGACACCCATGATGGAGGGGGATGGCCTGACGATAGACGCACTCCGTGAAGGGACGCGAATCGAGGTGACGTTTGCGCAACCTGAGTTTGTGACCCAGGAGCGTGCGCTCGGCTATGAGACACCGTATCGAGTCCGGTGGCTGGGGAATGCGGTGATGGCGATGTCTGGCACGAATCCTTGTATGACCCTCTACCCGGCGCTGGTGTAGGGGCGGCTGGCGAGGTGGGGTTATGACAATCACGAACTTCCAGACACTGGTGCTCGCGGCTCCACTCAAGAAGCCGATGGGCGGCATCTCGCACAGCGGCCCGGTCTACTCACGGAAGACCGCATTGATCCAGGTGATGACCGATGAAGGGCTGGTGGGTCTCGGGGAGAGTTTCGGCATCCCGGAACTCGTGCCCCCGATCGTCCAGCACGTGTTCCGCCCGCTGCTGATCGGGCAAGATGCTCTGGACACCGAGGGACTGTGGGACCGCATGTATCGCGGCCTGGGCTATCACGGTCAGAAAGGACTCCTCGTTGAAGTCCTGAGCGGGATCGACATCGCGCTGTGGGACCTGCGAGGCAAAGCGGTTGGACAACCGATCTACAAGCTCTTAGGCGAAACTCACCGCACGACCCTCCCGGCCTATGCCGCCGGGATGTATTTCTCGCAGGTGGACAACCTGCGGGCTGAGGCGCGCTCCTACGTGGAACAGAGCTTCAGCGCCGTCAAGCTGAAGATCGGGGTGGGGAATAAGGTCCCGGACGAGGTCGCGGTCCGGACGGTGCGAGAGACGGTGGGGCCCGATGTCCGTGTGATGGCGGACCTCAACTGCGGCTATGATTATGAGAAGGCGCTCGAAGCCGGAAAGAAACTCGAACCCTATGACCTGCATTGGCTGGAAGAACCCGTCCCACCGGAATACTTAGAGGACTATCACCGGCTTCGACAGACACTCACGATGAAGATCGCTGGGGGTGAAGCCGAATACACCCGCTGGGGCTTCAAGGCGATGTTTGAGAAAGAGGCGGTGGACGTGGCTCAGCCGGATCTCATGCGGTGTGGAGGACTGACGGAAGGCCGGCGTATCGCCCAATTGGCGGCCGAGTACGGCGTTCCGGTCTCAACCCATGCCTGGCTGTCCATCGTGGGGATGGTCGCGTCGCTGCACTACGGCGCTGCCTGTCCCCTCTTCGAGAGCTTTGAGTTCGAGATGACGGAAAACCCGCTGCGTGACGACATCACCGTTCAAAAGCTCCGCGCCGAGCGCAGTCAGGTCAAGGTATTCGAAGGGCCGGGTCTCGGACTGGACCTCATCGACGAGCAAGTCGCGCGATACCTGGTGATGAAGGGATGATCGGACAATGTTCATCGGTTCGCGCGTCAGTTCTGGGTATTTACTCCCGCCAGACCTGCCGAAAGAGCCGAAGCAGGTTCCCGCTCAATACTTTTTCAATCTCCTCATCCGTATAGCCTCGTTTGACCAGTCCCCGCGTCAGGTTGGGCATCAGGCTGATGTGTTCCACTTCTTTCACCCACGCCCACGTATCGTCCGGAGCGGTGAGGAAATAATCGCCCCCGAGTGCGACCGTATCGATGCCCACTAAGGAGCGGATATGGTCGATGTGGTCGATCAGATCGTCGAGGATCGCCTGCGTTGTGCCGTGACGCGGGGTAATGTAATCGCCACTGACAAAATGGAGGCCGATGACCCCGCCACGCGCCGCCAGCGCACGAATCTTCTCGTCGGTCAGCGTATCCCCCTTCCCCGAGACCGCGTAGCAGGCCGTATGCGAGACGATCACCGGCTGCTGGCTGAGTTCCAGCACCTGCCAGAAGGCGGCGTCCTGGAGGTGGGAGAGGTCGATCAGCATCCCCACGCGGTTCATCTCCTGCACCACGGCTTGCCCCAGCTCATTGAGCCGCCAGTCAGTGATGAGTTGATTCGGGGCCGCCCAGGTCAGTTGCAGTTCCCGCAGGCCGAGCCGATAGAACGTTCGTAGGATCTCCAGACTCCCCTCTATCGGCCGCGGTCCCTCGAAGCTCAAGATCAACCCGGTCATCCCCTGTTGCTTCGCCGTGAGGATGTCGGCGACACCCCGGACGATCATGACCTCTCCGGGATGGGCTTCGACGAACCGGTGCACCGCGTCCATCGTAGCGAGTCCACGCTTGGTCCATCCCTCAAGCGTGTCGATGGAGACACGCCGTCCCTCCGCATCCCAGACGATGCTATCGACCGTTAACTTCACCACCTTGGCCGTGACTCCACCCTGGCGCATGGCGGCGACGTCTTCTGGCCCATACAGGTGATCATGGGCGAGGACGACTATTGAACGCTCGTGCAGCGCCTGCGCACGCGCGGCTTCCGTGGGGCTTAACGCGACCTGGGGCGCGTTTGCATCTGGCATCACGTTCTCCTTTGAGTTTTTACGGAGGATTCACCCGATCCCCTCGTTCAGGACGATGGTAGCCTTGACACACCGCAGGGCCAGGGCGCTGTGAATGGCTTCGTGAACCCCCGCTTCGGTGAAGGGGAAGCAGGTCTGCATCTGCGGCCACGGGTAGCGAGTGCAGGCCCGGTCGAGCAGGTCGATGGCGACCGGGATGTCGTTGGCGGTAAACGCCCAGCTTCCCACGACGATGATGTCCTTGACGCAGAACCGGTGCCAGTTGGTGGCGATCGGACCTGCGTCGGTGAATTGCCCCATCTCGACGTAGGTCCCGCCGTCCCGCAGCATCTCGATCCCCTCCGGCCCGGCAGAGGGATGACCGCTGCACTCCACCACCACGTCCGCGCCGAAGCGTCCGACAACCTGGCGGACGGCATCGATCCGTGCCTGCGGGGTCGTGTGGGTCTCAAGGGACACGGTGGCGTCCGCGCCAAACTGGCGACACAGGGCGAGCCGTGGCTGTTCCGGCGCTCCCACCACGATGACACGTCCGGCGCCCATCTCCCGGGCTGCCGCCAGGGCCAAGACCCCGATGGGGCCTGAACCCTGAATGACCACCGTAGACCCGGCCCGGAACCCGCCGACCGCCACCGCCCGGTTCAGGGCGCGCACACAGGCGGTGAGCGGCTCAGCCAGCGACCCAAGCCGTAACGACATACGATCCGGTAACCGGTAGACCTTCGTGGCGGGTAACAGGTCGAGGTCGATATAGACCATCTCAGCCCAGCCACCCCACAGGTGCGGCGGTTTCTCGAACGGGAGATACCGACCGTAGTAGGTGGGGTTGAGACACCGGTTGGCGTGGGTCGGGTAGTGCACGCAGTAGTAACACGTTCCACAGGGCATGAGAGGCGGCAGCATGACCTTGCAGCCGACGGTCAGCGGTTGGCCCATAAAGTCGGCTTCCAGGGCAGGACCTTTTTCGACGATCACACCAGCCAGTTCATGACCCAGCGTCAACGGCCAGGGCAGGGGTGTGGGCCAGTGTCCCTGGAGGATGTGCAGGTCGGTGCCGCACACCCCGCAGACACCGATCTGGATCAGAGCCGCTTTGTCGGGCACGCGGGGCCGGGGCACCGTCCTGATCTGCGGCCGGGCGCCGGGGCGATCGAAGGTAGCGACACGTACGGTCTGCATCCGAACCTCCTCTCAACAGGCGATGGGCAACCTGCCGAATCGGTTGATCGTCTTGAGAATCGTGTCAAAACTCTCTCGCCACCGGTTATCCGGGACATTTTCTGTAATACCGATGATAAACCGGTCTCCGGGGGCCGCTTCTTTGAGCATCTGTTTCGTCGTGGCCTCGATCACACTGGCTGGCTCGAGATGCACGGATGACGGGAAATTGATGAAGAGGACTTTCCCCGGCCACAGGCGTCGTGCCTCAGCCACGGTCATGTCAGTATCCGGCGCCGGCGTGAACGCTTCAACCCAATCCAGCGCAGATTCACCGATTTCCCGAGCCCAGAGCTTATTGTTCGCGTCGAGATGACAGCCCACCAGCTTTCCGCCTGCGTGCAGGATCGAGGTCACTTCTTCCCAATGAGGTACGACATACGAGACGAATCGTTCTTTGCCCAGCACCTCTGGCGCATAGTTCCCTCCGCATTGCACGACTCTTGCCGGAGACTGGGCGATAATGGAAAAAACGGCTCGCTCGTTTTCAACGATCGCTTCATGCAGGGCGAGAACCCGGTTTCGTCGTTCCGCCCATTCGACGCTGAACGTGGTAAGCCCCATCAGGTGGTACATGATCGTGTGTAACGGAGCCCCTGGAGCCGTGGTCTTAAAGAACGCATCCCCACCGATTTGTTCCTGCGCCCTCAGGAACGAGGCATAATCGGGTGTGTACTGGCGATCCCGGATGATGAATTCCAGCGCCGCGTAATCCTCAGGGCTTTTGAACAGTGGTTCCATCTGCCAGGTGGTGTTCTCCGTCTTCTCTGCGGGCAGGCTCTTCGTCAAGGATGTGAGCATCCCTTTGGGCGTTTTGATCGTCGTTTTTTGATACCGCGCTCCGTCCTTGTTGAAGGTGAGCGTTTCCGTCTCCGTGTTGGGGCTTGCGACGGTATAGACAGATCTGGCATCCAGGATACACAAGCCTTCATTCCGGAGGAGTCGTTCCATCTCACACTGGGGAATTCGCCATCCCTTGAGCGCGAACGGAACGGTATCAACGAGCTTCCCCTCAAACACGGCTTCGAGTTTCTCAGCGCACGTCATCTGTCCTCCTCCGGTCATCTGGTTACCCCGGATTCAGATTTAAGGATCTCAGGACTACCACAGAACGGACTGATCGGCGACGAACCGCTCTTTGTCCACCCAGCGCGTACGGTCGTTGCGCAGGGCCTCGCGCTCAAACAGAGGATAGTAGATGCCTCTGGGCTCGATCCACACGATGTCGGAGCCTCGCAGACCGAGGGAGTAGAGTTCACCCCCCATTTTTTCCTGGACGGTTCGTTCTGTGATCGGAAACTGGAGCGTCGCCGTCTGTCCTTCAGGGATAGCGTCCAGTTCGACGTACCGCCCGCTGCGTCGATGCGTCGTCGCTGTTCCGTTGACCGTCACGGTCACCCCTTCCTTCTCTCCAACCCACACCGGCAGCCGAACGCGCAGAGACAGTCGTGCTTTCATCCTGACGTCCACCCGACCCTGGTACGGCAGATGGCTGTTCACGTCCGCCCAGGGAGAAGCCCGGTTCAGCAGGAGATGGAGGTGCAGGGTGTCCTGGCAGTGTTCGAGGATCGACTCCCACCCATAGTACAGCGCACGGGCACAGTTGCCAAGACAACAGTGCTGGAAGACCGGCCAGCCTTTTCCCGCCCAGAGATCGTTGGGAAGCGTCCAGCCGCCGAACGACCCGACGTTGCGTTCAGGCACGCGGTCGGACGTGGCGTTCTCCTCAGTGGCTCTCTCGGTCCGGGGCACCACGGTGTCCTGAGCCGAAATCAGCCGCTCGGCCACCCGGTACATCCAGTCGCCGCGGAGCATCTGCATCGTCGCCAGTTCGTTCCGGAGGGTGGCGTCGAGGTCGTCGAAGAGGTCTGCGGCTCCCGTCTGGGTCAGGCGCGACTGGATGGCCACCATGTCTGCGATACAGCAGCCCTCGGTGTTCCGAAATGGACGGTCATCCGGCCATACATCGCCGATGTATTCCGGGTAGTAGCCGGTGATCGGGCTTCCGGTCGACCGGGCAAACTCGTACGCCCGCAGGGCGCGTGCTGCCGCTTCCTTGTCCCCCGTCGCCAGAGCATACTCGGCCAGGGCCAGCACCGTGTTCGTGTTATGATGGAAGTGGAGCGCCATGCGACTCCCGTCGGGCCAGGTCCCGGCCTGTGGATCCCAAATGCTTTTGCTGGTCTGATGTTCCAGGGCTCTGGGACCGTGGCGCGCACACAACCGCCCTTCCTCGTCGAGCACCCCGGTGCGCGGGTCGCTCAGATACCGGGCCAGACGCGTCGCTGTCTCATAGGCTGCGTCATCCCCGGTCGCGCGCAGGTACTGGGACAGCCCTTGCAGGGTCCAGCCAAAAATCGTAGCCGGCCACCCCCGTCCCATCTCGCCCCGCGTCTGATGCTCGACCAGGATCGTCCGGTAGTCCCTGACCGCCCGGGCGCATGCCTTCTTCCAGGCATCGTCACCCGTTAACAGCCAGTATAAGGTCGCGGTGGCAAGCATTCGTCCTGAGGAAACGGCGGTCGAGAGGTTGTCTGTCGTGAGGCTGTTCCACAATCGATCCGCCCAGCTCCGTTCCATGTCCCCGTGATCGCAGTTCCCACACGTCAACCGGTCGAGAATCAACGCTTCCCACATCTTGGGGTTGTACGCAGCCGTATCGCTCCCGACCGGCTGATGGCGGATCATCGTCGGAGGATACGAGGCGAGGGTGACGAGGAAATACTGGGCGTAGTCATTTGCGGGCTCGGTCGTCCCGGCAATGGCGTGAATCGCCAGACTCGCGCGGTCGGCCAGGTCGAGCGTATCCGGCACCCATGCGGAGTACCGGGCTCCGCCATACTCTGGTAACGGCATATCAGACATTGTTGGCTCGCTTTCTGAAGTGTTCCCTCCCACTCAGGATCAAGGTCGGGTCATCAGTTCCGTCGCTTTTTTCTCACGGCATTCCCTCGTCGGACATCTGAGTCCTTCTTATCGCAGGGCCTTCCATCTCCACGTCGGAGCCTGTGTGTACGTGAAGGAGACCCTGTCTCCTGGCTCCAGGATGAACGTCTGGCCGGCGACCAGTCCGGCGGAGATGGTTTGAGCGGATGACGGCCGCGGCGGTGGGATGGGCCGCGGCGGCCGCGTGAGGTTGTCCACCAGGCTGAGGTTGTGCGGGATGGTTTGGGCGGTGCCCTCCGCATCCGCGATCGTCCATTCTGAAACCGCTCCGGGCGTCAGGATGATGACCTGCATCGTATACGGGTTCGTGTTGACCACCTCATCCCCCGACGCGGGCATCGGGGGGGTGGGCACATCAAACCCGACCGTCCAGTTGGGCACAACCTTATTGGTGGGCATCCTCGCCTTGTTGGTGATTCCGTTCGGCAGGTCGAAGGCGAAGACCGTGTTATCCCTGGAATCCGGCTCAAACACGATATCCTGTCCGGGCGCTCGTTTCCCGAATAACGAGAACGTCAACACATTCCTCTGGGCGAAGATGTCCGCCCCGATCGCGTCGTCAGGAACGAAGTCCTCGATGATGACGTACCGTTTGCGCTCGGAATCGAAATGCGCGCCTCTCGGCGCATGGAACGACATCTCAAACCGGTTATGGACGATTTTCTGTGACCCTGGGTCGCCGAGCCGGAGGCCGGTGCATCGTCCTGTGGCGTGGTATTGATTGCCGTATGGCACGTGGATGCGGTTGTTGCTGATCCATTGGCCTACGCCGCCGTTATCCGTGACATAGACGCCTGTTCCAACCGTGTTGGTCTCTTCCGCAAAGATCAGACTGTTAATGATGGGGCCTTTGGACGAGTCGATCAGGATGCCAACCCCGTCCGGGTGGCTTGAGACGACCGCAGAAAAATCGAACAGGCTGGCGGTGACCACGACGAAATCGTCCGGGCCTGGAGTCTCGGGCTTGATCGCTACGGCCGCATCGGGGGACTGCGAGGTGATGAGGCCGAATTTGTACCGGCAATTCATCTGGCTGTCGATATGGATCGCGTGGCCGGTCGTCTTTTGGTAGGCGAACAGAGCGTTCCCTCCATCCACTCGAAAGTCCTGGCTCCACGGCACCCGGAGCGTCTCATCGAGCGTGTAGATGTTGTACGGCATCCCCTCTCCGTCGTGCATCCCGCCCCGACCTCCCCAGATGTAGACATCCCGGCAGTGGGCATGCGCGTAATCGAGGGCTTCCTGGATGCCGCTGGTCTTCGTGCCCGGGGTGTTCGGTCCGAAATCCCCGCCATCATCCGGCCCTTGGAGTGTCACAAAGACGTAGGGTTTTCGTCTGGCTTCCATCCGTATCGTCTCCTTTCTGTCTTTCTGTGCCCCCATCCCCCGGCCCCTCGTTTGGGCAGGTGGGCAATGGGCAGTGGGCAGTGGAAGCCGTTCCCCCGTCCACTGCCTACCTGCCCATCTGCCCAGTAGAGTAGGGCCGGGGGGATAGTGAGGGCCATCAGACCTCCCCGGCCAGAAACCGCCGCCCGTACTCGCGTCCGTGCTCCATCATGGCACGGATGTTCTCCAGCGGAGCCTCAGGAAGGATCGAACTGCTGGGCGCCAGGCAGAAGCCGCCGCCGGGAGCGGCCACCTGGAAGCAGCGTTCGACCTCGCGCTTCACGTCCTCCACCGTCCCGAACGGCAGGGTATGCACGACGGACACACTGCCGAAGAAGATCAGTTTGCCGCCATCCTGACGCCGGAACTGAACCATCTCCTCCAGCGGAATATTCGCCTCGCGTTCCTGGAAGCCCTGAAAACCGGTGACACCCAGGTCGATCAAACGAGGCACTAAGGGCAGGACATTCCCGTCACAGTGCCAGACGATCTCGATTCCCGCTTCGACTAACGGTCGCAGCGCATCGGCCAGGGCCGGGAAGTACAGGTTATCGAGCATGGCCACCGCACACATCGGGCCGTCGTTGAAGCAGATATCGTCCCCCCCGTACACCACCGGGGCTAAGTCGTCCTGGCGGACGGCTTCGGCGATGGCGAGGTTGTACAGGCGGCCCCACTCGCCTCCGTGCCAGAAGTACCGGCGGAAATGTTCCGGGTAGAGGTAGAGGGCGGACAGATAGCTCTCGTAGTTCCAGCGGGTGTAGCCGCCCATGAAACTGGGCATTCCGAAGCTCCCGATGTACAGCGTCCGGTCCCCGGACATCTCGCGCAGGCGGAGCAGACGTTGGGCATAGTTCCGCGCTGCCGCGTCGAGGTCAAAGTCACGGCCGAGTGTCTCTGGATCGGGAAGCGCCTCGATGTCGTCACGCACCTGTTCCGGGGTCACGTCCGTTCTCGGGTAGCTCAGGGAGACGTTGCCGGAGGCTGATTCCGGGACGTGGAACGGGTCGCACGCTAAGTGTTCGTGGTGGGGGGATGGCATGATAAACTGGGGGTTGAGGTTACAACCCGAATTGGCGAACGCCTCGACGGCGGTGCGCACCGGGTCTGCGTAAATATCGTCCACTCCCGCATACTGGCGGAAGAACTCCCGTTTCATCACCCAGCAGCAGATCAGACACGGCTCTTCAACGTGCTCGCGCTGTAATGTCCGCCACGCGATCTCTACGCCAGTCATGAAACCTGCCTCGCTTCCCTGTCGATCATTCTGCCTTCCCCGCCTGGATCATCCGATCAACAAGGCTTCCGGGAGCGCAGAACGTTGTGATGTCCAGATTATCGATCGACGCAGGGACGGCCCAGAGCATCATGTTCTGGTAGTAGTCGGTTCCAAAGACGCGCGCCCCGGTGTCCCCCCGGACGATGTTGGGCAAATCCCACGGATGGCGCTGCCGTACCGTGAGGTTCTCCCAGTGCCGGCGGCAGAGATCGACCCCGAACTCTCGCTCCCCCGCCACCATGTACGTCATCGCCAGCACGACCAGCTCGGGCGGGAACATCGCGTACTGGCCGTAGACGGCCACTTGTGAGCCGGACGGCAGGGGACTCCCGTCGGGCCGGACGAAGTTGGCCGCGCCCACGTCGGGGGTCAGGGCGATGTTGCAGCGTTTGATCGTGTCCAGCGTAGTCTTCACCCGATCCGCCCGGAACACGCCGGGAAGCCCGTGGTACCGGGCCGCCCATTCGCCGTCCAACTGATACCCCATCACGTCATCCGATTTCTTCCCGGTCTCTTTCTCGTAGAAGTTCAGGTAGTAGCTGCCTGCCCACATCTCCTCTTCCATCGCTCTACAGCCATCGGCCAGCCATGCCCGGCATCGTTCAACGTATTCGGCATCTCCCATCGCCTCTGCCATCCGTTCCACCATGCGCAACTGCGCCAGCCGCAGGCCGCCCATGTGCGCCGCCATGCCCGCCCATTCGCCGAACTCGAACCACTCCATCCCGCCGATCTCGGGCATGCTGATGACCCCGCCCGGGCCTGTGCGCAGGTTCATCGTGAATGTGTTGCACCGCTTCACCGAGTCGTAGAACGCGCGCAAGACTGTCTCGTCCCCGGTCCGCTGCCAGAGCCGGTCGACCATATCGATGTAACACGTCCCGTTGAGGGAGACCTGCCAGTAGTACTCGGGCGTGGTCAGGTCGGGCAGGTCGCCGATCCTGCCGATCGCAAACGGGATCTCCCCGTCTTCGAGCTGGTATTGCTTGAACGCTTTGAGGTTTGACAGCGCCAGCTCCGGGAAGAACAGCACGACCGGCAGGTTGCCGTACCAGTCGCAGGGGATGCAGGAGATGTGGGGACAGCCCCGCGGACTCTCGTTGAGGGCGAACACCCCTTCGGGATAGCCCCAATCCCCCACCGGAGGCTTCGCCTGGACCCAGTAACTGTCCTCGGCGATCAGACAGAGGTTGTTCACTAAGGCGTCGCGGAGCCAGACGGGCAGCCGGTCTTCCGTGTAGACGACCGCCTGCCAGGCCAGCACCCGTTGCAGCAGAGTCTCATGTTCAACCGCCATCCGCCGGGCCACGTCCAGGGCGCTGTCGTAACGCGCCGCGTACATCTGGGTGTAGTAGTTCGTGTCCCCCGCCCATGCAGAGGTCAGCCAGCGCTGCCGGAGATAGCCGTCGATCACCAGACGATCATCGCCGGTCCAGGTCTTCTTCGCTCCCTCTAACACCGGCGCATACCAGGCGAGGAGAAACCGGACGACTTTCTCCTGTCCGGCTGCCAGGCTAAAATCGACAGCGACAGAACAACTGAAATCGTGGGACAGGACGAGGCCCTGATGTTCCCGCCGGGCGGGCTGGGGCAGGTCGGTGGCGATGCGAGACCAGGCGGTCGGGTTGGTAGTCAGGCCGGCACCGAAGCGAACGTGCTCATTCCCGATGACACCCAGAATGTAATTGACCCCGCCGGTGGAGCTGACGAGCATCCCGCGAACGTCCTCGTCTACAGGCTGACGGATGAATTCGGTCGCCCGGGCGTCCTGGGCATCCGGGCCGGGAAAATCGAACGCGATCGTCCCATGTTGAGGCTGGTCGGTCGCGTTCCGCAGGTGCACCTCGAAGACGGCTGCCGGGATGTTGGATGCGGCAGTGTCCCCCGGAAGAAACGGCGACCAGGCCCGCAGTCCCACGCCGACGGGCGCGTCGGTCTCGAACTCCATATCAGCGACCGGATAGTGTCCCCAGTAGTGAATCTCTCTGGCGGCCTGGACTCCTTCCACCACCGGGCAGGCGGCCATCAGGGGCTTGCTCTCTTTCCCCTGCACTTCGAGCATCTGCGGTTCGGTGCACCACGGGATCGTCCCGCCGGTCATCATCTCCTGAGCGGCCAGCACCCAGGTCTTGTCCCCCACGGCAAGGCCCAGGAACGGGGAAGGAGCGGGGGGCTTTCGCGTGATCCGCCAGTTCTGGTGAACGGGATGAAGGAAGGACGGGTTGAACAGGCTGCTGAAGCCGTACACCCCACGGGCGTCGATGTCGAGACAGCCGGTGCTGATCCCCCCTAACGGCACCCCACAGCAGGGCGGCTGACCAGTGCGGTAGATGATCCCGCTGACCGGCCTGGCAAACCCGGCGGCGGGGAACTCGCTCCATCGCAGAGGGGGAAGGTCGGTGGGAAACAACGTCCCTTGACTATTCGTGTGCGACATGACTCTGCTCCTTTCAAAGTCGGTGATCGGTGGCCGGTGGTCGGTGATCGGTCAGATCACGGATCATGGGAGGCTCTGAGGCTCCTTTCAGTACTGTTCGACGAGTTCACGCGCAAGGGTCTTGTGTCTCAAAACAGACATACTGGGGTGCAGAAGAAAGGGACAGTACCATCGGATCATCGTTCGGCAGCGCCTGCCCGTAGAGATCGACCTTGTGGACACTACCAGGGATAACGGTCAACGGGAGGGTAATGGCTTGCACCCCGCACGGCCGCCAGAGGACGGCCACGCGACGGCGATCTTTCCCGAATAGGAAGCCACGCGGGCGCGTCACGACGCTGAGGTTCCGGACCCGGACTCGACAGCGGAGACCATCCCCCTCGTGGAGGTAGAACGGCCGGAAATGGTATCGTTTCACATAGAGAGAGACGAGGGTTAAGGGATAGAGCAATTCATGAGGCCCCTCACGAGACGCGTCCGGCGCGAACATGCCGGCCACCGGCTTCCAGCCGTGCCAGTTCAGATACTCCAGATCGCCCATGAATTCTCGGCCCCCAGCATCCCGCACACGAGCGCCTATGAGGTTATCGGACGCGTCCGCATGTACCTCCATCGCCAGGCCCGTGGGTTCCCCTGGCAAGAGGCGATGAATCGGAACGTCTCTCACCGTCTTCTCCGGTTCGTCCGAGAGGGTGAGGTCGAGAACGATCTCATCCCCATCGCGGTGCACATGCACCGGCGAACCCGACAGGTCCAGCGGGACCGCTACGGAGGCCGCCGACAGATCGATCGGCCCCAGGTAGTCATATCCGTGCAGGAGACGGGTCATCGTCGCAAAGGCGAGGTAGGCTGGCTTCGGGGACATGTCCTGACGAAGGAGCCCCAGATTGCTCTCCCAGTAGGACGGGTCGGCGGCGTCGTCCCGGAAGTCATACCAGAAGCACTTATCCAGACCCGGGACGGCCAGGGCCATGATGTAGGCTTTGACGAGATACTCCGCCTGGGTCTGTTCCGTGACGGCCAGATGCGCCCCTGTCGGCCATCCCAGCTCTGTCAGCCAGGTCGGTTTGAGACACCCGTAGTCCTGACAC
>JACQVL010000069.1 GCA_016209865.1 Candidatus Latescibacterota bacterium
CCGTAGGGGCGATCCTTGTGATCGCCCGCATCGGGGCGAATACAAGATTCGCCCCTACAGGTCTTTACCGATTTTGGTCGTCAAAATTCATTAGCCGTGCCATTAACCAATCGATATCAATATACACATAAGTAGAGTAGGTTGTCAACGTTCTCATCGGACGACGACCGTCAGATCACCCCATCGCGGCGCAGCGCGACGAGTTCGTCGGCGGTCAGGCCGAGCAGCCGGCCGTACACCTCGGCGTTGTGCTCGCCGAGGAGTGGGGGTGGGCGATCCACACCCCCCGGTGTGTCCGAGAGCTTGCAGGTGATCCCTGGCAGTTCGATTCGTCCCATCACGGGATGAGCCACGGGGACGACCATGTCCCGCGCCCGGAGCTGGGGGTGATGGACGGCCTGATCGACCGTCTGGACTTTCGCGCAGGGGATGGATTCGGCGTCGAGCAGCGTCACCAGGGCGTCGGCGTCGTGGTGAGCCGCCCAGGCCTCGATCACCGGCTTGATGAGTCCCTCGTAGTGCGCCAGGCGCTGGTCGTTCGTGGCGGTGCGCGGGTCGGTGACCCAGCCTGGCCGGTCGAGCAGCCGGCACAGGTTTCCCCAATGGTGCGGTTTATAGGCCCCCAGGTAGACGTACCCATCCCGGCAGCGGAAGACATCGTACACGCAGACGTCCTGGTGGCGGCTCCCGACCCGCCCGAGGACGTTCCCGGCTAAGGTGTAATTGACGACGGCGGATTCCATGATGGAGAACACGGCGTCCAACTGCGCCACATCCACCCACTGGCCGCGTCCCGTCCGTTCACGCGCGTAGACGGCGCACAGAATCCCGAACGCGGCGTGGATGGCCGCGCTCGAATCCCCGATGGCGGGGTTGACCCGCATGGGCGGGCCGTCGGGCGCGCCGATCAGGCTCATCAGCCCGGACAGCGCCTGTGCGTTCCCGTCGTACGACGGGCGGGCGGAGAGCGGGCCGGTCTGGCCGTAGCCGGAGATGCTCGCCAGGATGACCCGCGGGTTGGCCTGCTGGAGGACCTCCCAGCCGAGGCCGAACTTCTGCATCGTGCCGGGCGCGTAGTTCTCGACGACCACGTCCGCCTGCGTGACGAGCCGGATGAAGAGGTCGATCGCTGTCGGGTGTTTCAGGTTGAGCGTCACCCCGTACTTGTTCCGGTTGAGCATGGCGAAGTACCCGCTACGCTCCTCGCCCGGTTGGTGATCCTTGTACGGGCCGATCCGCCGGGTATCATCCCCGCCCGCCGGGTTCTCCACCTTGATGACCTCCGCCCCCATGTCCGCCAGCACCATCGTACAGTAGGGTCCGGCGTAGACGCGGGTGAGGTCGAGCACACGCAGACCGTCCAGGGCTTTGCGCATGGGGGCTCCGTGAATCAGTGGTCGGTGGTCGGACAAGAGCAGTGACGAGTGACAAGTGACGAGTGACGAGAAAAAATCCGTAATCGGTTGTCATTCCCGCGAAAGCGGGAATCCATGTCTGGGACAGTATACGAGCGCGAAGACAGAGCGGCAAGTTAAAAATCGGTCGGACAGTTTTCCCTTGACTTCCTCTCTTGGGGCGGGTAGACTTGGTGGTCGGTGGTCGGTGAAAAGATAGAGTGAAAGGCATGCGTACATGACACCATTTGAACGATTGGTCAACATTATGGCGACGCTCCGGGCTGAGCACGGATGTCCGTGGGACCGGCAGCAGACGCACGAGTCGATCCGTCCCTACCTGATCGAGGAGGCGTACGAAGTGCTGGACGCGATCGATCAGCGCGATGATACGCGGTTTCGGGAAGAACTGGGCGACCTGCTTCTTCAGATCGTGTTTCATGCCCAGATGGCGCGTGAGGGCGGCCGGTTCACGATCGACGACCTCATCACCACCGTCGTGGAGAAGCTGATCCGCCGGCATCCGCATGTGTTCGGGTCTGTGGAGGCGAAGACGGCCGACCAGGTCCTGATCAACTGGGAGAAGATTAAACATACAGAAGGAGGACAGCAACGGAAATCGGTCTTAGAGGGCCTTCCCAACCATCTTCCGGCCTTGCTCAAAGCGTACCGGGTGCAGGAGAAAGTGGCTCGTGTGGGGTTCGACTGGAGTGCGGTGGATGACGTGTTCAAGAAGGTACAGGAGGAAATCACAGAATTCCGGGATGCGTATGCTGTCTGGGATCGGGAGAGACTGGAAGACGAGTTTGGCGACCTGCTGTTTTCCTTAGTCAACCTGGCCCGGCACATCAGGATTAGCCCGGAGGATGCGCTCCGGCGGACGATCCAGAGATTCGTCGACCGGTTTCAGTACATCGAAGAGACGTTGAGGCTCAACGGCGAGAGTCTCGACAATGCCTCTCTCGAACGGATGGACGCGCTCTGGGAAGAGGCCAAGCGTCGGGAAGAAGAAAGGGGAGAAAAGGGGTGAGGGTACTCTTCACCGCTCGCATTGTCCAGCCGACACGAGGGGCACATGTCGTGTCGGTTGGGATGGATTGGCGGCACTCTGCGATGCACCATCGCCCAGCCCCGGCTCTTGACGCATCACGAGGAGACGGGTGTGGCTTCGCCCAGCGGGACAAAAGCGATGGTCAGCCGATGATGGAGCGCCGCGGCGATCCGCCGGAGCATCGACAGCGAATGCCCCTCATAGTCGGCCTGTTCCAACCGACTGATCACGGAGGCGGTCGTCCCAATGCGTTCGGCGAGTTCCCGTTGGGTCAGCCCCGCGGCCGTCCGCAGCGCATAGATTTGCTCGGCGACCTCCAGGTTCGTCTCCTCTTCGGCGAGCATCGCTTCCAGATCGGGATGCCCCTGGATGAAGCGTCGGGACAGGATCTCGACGGCATCTGAGGTCTTCCGGGATTTGGACCGCTTTCCCTGGGTCATAATTTACGTCAACTCCTCCGTATAGGTATGCCTGCCCGGATCCTGAACAAATTTCTGGCGTCGCCTGATCGCTGTGTCAATCGCATGAGGGGGCACGCGATGTTCTTTAATCACCCCGTGAGCCAGCACCGCGACAGTCCGGCCATGAAAGAAATACAGGATGCGATAGTGGACACCCTGGAGATCAACCCGGAGTTCGTAAATCTCATCCCGGAGATAGTCCGCTTCCGGCCGTCGCAGCTCATGTCCTCGTTCTCGCAGCCGCTTGATGCGGGCGAGACATTTGACGCGGGCTTTCGGGCTTAATTCCTCCATCCAGTCCAAGATCGGCACCGTCCCATCCTCGTCCTGGTACAAGACCACCGTGCCTACCGGCATTCCTCCCCTCCTGAATCAGGCATTCATTGAAGCAATATTAGCAAAATTGCGAACTCTGTCAAGGAAAAGATAGCCCCAGGAGGAGCGGCGTTTAACAATCCGTCCCGATGTGAACAAGTGTTACCTTGATTTCGTGACCGGGTTGTTGAACTCGGAAATTACGGGGTTACGCGGATGTTGACAAGGGGAATCGGTTGGTAAGAAAAACGCTCCGTTGTGGACCCAACCGGGCTTCCTCGGTCATCCCTCCATTCTGTCCACCGGCATCCCCAGCCTACTCACCGTAAGTGGCCCGAGAAGGTGTTGAGCCAATGGGAACGAGCGGGCGTAGTCGGATCAGGATGACGACAGCGTGTCGTGATCCGTCCGGTCAGACGATGGAACAGGAAGGTGTTCGTCAGGCGTCAATGCTGTGATTGACGCCGATGCGGACAGAAGACGACAGATCTCAGAATCTTGGCTCACTTCACTTAGGAGCATCTTTTTTGTGCGGGTGAATACCGTCTTGTTTCCCTCTTGAATAGCGAGGTGGTAGAAGTACACCCCGCTGGTCACCCGCTGCTGCGCCGCATTCCGGCTGTTCCACTCGACCTGATAGAACCCGTCGCTCCTGCCGACGTTCTCGTGACGGCTCACCCCGTCTCCGCGAATGTCCGGTCGTCTCGTTTGATCACCAGCATGGTCAGATCATCGTATTGGGGTCTTGGCTCTGCAAACCTCTGGACGGTGTCCTGGACGACCTCGAGGAGTGCGGTCGTGGTCAGGTGCCGATGGGTCGTCACGAGGCGGAGGAGTTGCTCCAGCCCGAATTCTTCCTCTCGCTCATTCAGCGCTTCGGTCACGCCATCGGTGAAGAGCAGTAAAACAGCCCCGGGCTCCACCAAGACCTGGCCTTCGTCGTAGGGGACTTCCGCCTCCACCCCGAGCACTAACCCCCCCCTGTCCAGGAACTGACACGTGCCCCCGGGGCCTAGCAAGATGGGAGCATTGTGTCCCGCATTGACATACGTAAGAGCCCCCGTGGGCAGGTCTAACACGCCGTAGAAGAGCGTCACGAAGGTGGCCGTGGACGTGCTGCCACACATCAGCCGGTTGACCGTCGAGACCAGGCGGGACGGCGTGGGATCGTTGCGGCTCTGCACCCGCATATAGGCTTGGGTCGCCGCCATCAGGAGCGCAGCGGGAATCCCTTTGTCCGAGACATCGCCCAGCGCCAAGCCCAGCGACTGCTCCCCGAAGCGGAACATCTCATAATAATCGCCCCCCACCTCCTCGCAGGGCATATTACACGCGGCAATGGCGTATTCCCCGATCGTGGCGTCGATGCGCGGCAAAAGCTGTTGTTGAATCTCCCGTGCGATCTGCAACTCGTGTTCCAGGCGTCGCTTGGCCAGAACTGCTTTGTAAAGTAAGGCGTTTTCGATCGCCACCGCGGCATGCGACGACATCGCCTCTAAGAACCGCTCGTCGTCCTCGGTGAAGAAGCCCTCCTGTTTGTTCAGCACCTGAAGCACCCCGATAATCTTGCCAGCGCGGTTCCGGATGGGCAGACAGAGGACCGTGCGGGTGCGATAGCCCGTGGTCTCGTCAATCCCTGCATAAAATCGGGGGTCTTCATAGGCATTCTGAATGTTGATGGTCTCACCGGTTTGGGCCACAGCCCCGGCGAATCCTTTCCCGAGAGGGAGGCGAATGTTGAGCCATTCCTCCCCTTCGAGCACCTTGGACCAAATCTCCCCGCGGACCTCATCCACCAGGTATAAGGTGCCGCGCTCGGCGTTGAGGTTGTGCGTCGCGAGCGCGACGATGAGGCTGAGCAACCGATCCAGATCCAACGTGGCGTTCATCATCTTGCTGGCCTCGAGGAGCGCTTGCAACTGGTCAACACCCACGCGATCCGTGCTGCGGCGTAGAGAGCTCCGGCGGTCTGCGTCTTGCCGGCGTTCCTCCTCCGCGGTCTTCATGGCCAGCCCACCTCCTTCCCCTTGCTCACCCTCAGCCCTCAGCCCCAGCCTGAGCGGTTTCAAAACTGGCGATGGCCTGCTCCACACTGTCATACGACTTGAACAGGCGAGCTAAGCGGGTCCGGGTGAGGATGCGGTGGAGAGGCTCGGAGACATTGGCAAGCTTGAGTTCCCCCCTCTGATCCCGGACCGCCCGATGGATGGTGATCAAGAGACTTAACTGGGCACTGGTGACTCGCGTGACAGATGCCAGGTCGATGATAAACTTCGAGAGCTGTTCTTCCTGAGCTAGCCGCAGCACCTCCCGGTGGCACGCCGCGAAATCCCCCTGGCCTTGGGGGGGGCCTAAGAAGAGAATAGCCACCGCCCCTTTCCGTTGACTTAAGACCGCCATCTCGTCCCCTCCCATCTATTAGGGGTAAAGGTAGCGAGCGTGTCACCAACCGCAATACCCTTTGGATTCCTTTGCTCACGAAGGGTTTGTAGCGCTATCTTCACTCAGGGCCTATGTTACATCAGGGTGTCGAAATCGCCGGACAAAAACGCTCCGGTCGCAAAATGAGACGAAAGACGACAGGAGCGTGCCGCTCAAAAAACGTTATGAAAGATAATGGAAGAGGCTGGACGACGACGCCGGCATGCGCCGTGATCATCGCCTTCATCAGGGTGTCGTGGCAGATCACTGCCGCACGCAGGGTCTCGGTATTCCCAGGGTATGGTGCTGCCTGCGAGATCAGGGAAGATGAGGCTCTGCATGATGCCCCCTCCGCGGCTGATCGAACATACACGGATGCAGCAAAGAGGAAGGGAGTGTGTAAAGCGAAAAAATAGGAAACGAGGAGTGAAAGTCAAGAGCTTTTTCTGATTAGACTCTTTCCAGTGAGTCCCGAAGGACGTATAACGGGGAGACTGTCAACCACGAATGCGGCACTACAACAAGGAACGAGAGAGGAACGTGGTGTCTTTTTCCATGGAAGGCGACACCATCTGTCTGTCGACCACCGCTTCAGTACACCTCCAGATCATGACCGGAAACGACCTTGCCGTCGTAGCCCTGCCGGATTTCTTTCAGTAATTCTTCCTCCGTCGAGCTCCAGATCAACTGATGGTAGAGGATCAGCAAGCCCGGCCTCGTTTGCGCGGCGATCGCGGCCAGTTCCGCAGATGAAGTGTGAAAGTTAGCGTGGTACCGCTGCCATTCCGGCGGGCGTGTCTGGAAGCCGGCCTGCGAGTACACCTCATGGATCAGTACATCGCACCCCTTCGCCTGTTCGATGAGGCCGGGACTCGGAACGGCGTCCCCTGAGATCACGATCGTCCGGTCGGGCGTCTCGAAGCGGTACCCGAACGCCTGCGGCCAGGAGCCGTGCTTGACCGGGAACGCTCTCACCGTGACGCGCTCATCCCGGTACACGATGCCCGGCGTGATCTCGTGCGCGTTGACCTTGTAGCCTTCCGTATTGGCGGGCTCCAGGCCGTTGATGCGGATGTCGATGTCCTGCTGGTATGCCTTCAGGAGGTGATCGGTCATCGCGGTGACGCCCGGCGGCCCGTAGACTTCAAGCGGCACGTTCCGTCCCAGCACCCACGGCGTAAAGATGAGATCAGGCAGGCCGACCGTATGGTCGGAATGGAGGTGAGTGATGAAGACCCGTTTGAGGTTGGGCGCGTCTAACCCCTTGACCCCTGCTCGAAACGCCGCCGCGGCCCGCCGCACCACGCCGGGGCCGCAATCGACCAGGTACGAGGTCCCGTCGACGACGATCGCCACCGCCGGGCCGGAACGATCCGGGTCTGCGTTCGGCGTTCCCGTCCCGAGGAGGACGATCTGAGTGCGTGTGAGAGGATTGGCCTGAATCGCGGGAGTCGTGGCATGGACGCGGTCTCCCGCCAGCCCAGTGATCGTGATCAGACAGACCAGTACGACGCGGTTCATCCTTCTGCGTTCATGGAACGATTCCCGTGTGGAAACCTCGGACTTCAGTCCGGGGAGAAACACGACCAGAAGAAAACCATTGCTCTCCTACAAGGGCTTGGATCGGGTCTCGGTCCTGTCGCTGCGTGGACGGCTGACCATCCCGTTTGTCTGCGGAACCTCTCACCATGCCCGGCTCTCCCGTATCCGAGGCGAAGCCGACTTGATCGAACGGGATGGGATGTGGTTCCTGCTCCAGACGGTCGAATTGCCGGAACCACCGCCGACCGATGTGGCCGACTATCTCGGTGTCGATCTGGGCATCGTCAATCTGGCGACCGACTCGGACGGCACGGCACACAGCGGCAAGACGGTTCACGGTCTTCGGCGACGACATCACCGGCTCCGACAACGGCTTCAATCGAAGCAGACCAAAAGCGCCAAGCGTTTGCTCAAGCAACGACGCCGCAAGGAAACCCGGTTTCAACGCGATGTCAATCACTGCCTCAGTAAGACGCTGGTCACGACGGCTCAACGCACCGGACGCGGACTTGCCCTGGAAGACCTCACCGGCATCCGCACCCGGATCAGGGCTCAGAAGCCGCAGAGACGTGTCCAGTCCAGTTGGGCCTTTACTCAGCTCCGCCAATTTATCGAGTACAAGGCGAAGCTGGCGGGTGTGCCCCTCGTCCTCGTTGATCCCCGGAATACCTCGCGCACCTGTCCGGTCTGTGGACACTGTGAGAAAGCCAACCGGAAGACCCAAGTCTTGTTCTCCTGTGTGCGGTGCTTCTTCTCTGGAAACGCCGATACCATCGCGGCGGAGATGATCCGCCGGGCCGCTGTCAACCGGCCAGACGTGGACGCCGCGTAAGCGGTGAGCTACAAGCATCTGACTTCAGTCAGGTGTTGTTGACCGCCCTGAGTTCAAACGGTGGGGCTGCGGGTTGGGTAGGAAACCTGTAACCAGGACCGGTCGCGCGTGCGATCAGGTAGCGGATGCCGGCGGACGCCAACAGCGCGAGGCCCAGGATGCGGGTCGCGACCGCCTGACCGATGCTGCGCTGGTATTTCTTGAAGAACCGGTAACAGCTCCGGTGCGACATCAGGATCATGCGCGGGCGGACCTTCCGGACACTCCCGCCGCCGTGATGGATGAGACGGGCTGATGGCAGAAAATAGATCTTCCAGCCCTGTTGTTTCATCCGGAGACACCAGTCGACATCGTTGAAGAACATCTCGAACTGTTCGTCCATCAGGCCAACCTGAGAGACGACCTCTCGCCGGACCATCAGGCTCGACCCGCGCGGCTGATCGACTTCGCGGAGCGCCTGGTGATCGAAATCCCCCATCCGCCAGCGTCCGAACACCGGGTGCGCCGGGAAGAGACGGCTGAAGCCCATGAACTCCCAGACGAACGTCGTGTACGTCGGGAACGCACGGCATGACGGCTGGAGACGGCCGTCCGGGTAGCGCAGTTGCGGGCCCACCGCCCCGGCATCCGGGTGGGCTTCGAGGAACGCCCGCATCCGGTGCAACGCGGCTGGCTGGACGACCGTATCCGAACACAGCAGAAGGACGTACTGGCCGGTGCTGAGGTGGAGCCCCTGATTGAACGCCACCGTGCATCCCCGGTTCTGGTCGTTGACGATCAACCGGGCGGCCGGAAAGCGGTGTCGAATCAGGTCCGGGCTGCCATCGACCGAACCGTTATCGATCACGATCACCTCGATCGGGTCCCCGTTCGCGGCGGCGTAGACGGAGCTGAGACACGCGCTCAGGTATTCAAGACTGTTCCAACTGACGATGATCACCGAGAGGTCGGTCAGGTCAGGAATCGTCGCACGCTGGACGCCCGCATCGGGCCAGGCGTAGCCAGCCGAAGTCACTGAAACAGGGTGATGGAGTTCATCGAGTCGTAATGACATCGTCGAGTATCCTGGCAAGGCGTTCGGTCAGGTGTTGGCGAGTGAATGCGGACAACGTTTCATCAGGGGAAGACGGAGGCCGCCTGTCCACGGTGGCGCGACGCACCCACTCCTGAATCGCGCGGACGATCCCGGCCGTGTCATGCGGATGGACGACCGTCCCCCGGCCGGATCGGAGGAGCAACTCCTGTGCGGCGCCATCGGGGACGAGGCCGAGGATCGGGCGGCCTGCGGCGAGACATTCGTAGATTTTGCCGGTCGGCACGCCGCGAGCCCGGCTATCATCCGACGACACGAGCAGGAGGAGCAGATCGGCATCGACGATGTACGCGAGGGCGTCACGGTGTGGGAGATACCCGAACGGGGTCACCACGCCGTCCAGCCGGTACTGGCGGATCATCGCGGGGACGTCAAGGCCGATGGCTGCTCCGACGAGCTGGACGTGCACGCGCGAAGCCAGGTCAGGCTCCTCGTCCAGCACCTGCCGGAGCGCGCAGAACAGCGGTTCCGGGTTTCGAGCCTGGTTGATCGTCCCACAGTAGGTCATCGTCAACCGGCCGTTCTGGTGAGGCGTGGGGGTGAGAAAATCGTCCGGGTCATAGCCGTTCGTCAGGACGCACACGCCGGCGACATCGCCCCGGACCGCGGCCAGGCCGGCGGCGATCTCCGGGGAGACGGCGATGGCGCGGTCGGCCCGTCGGACGACGAGCCGTTCCAGCGTCCGGGTCAGCATCCGGTGAAACGGGCTGGGCGGCTGGCTGAATTCCCCGTCGGTCCATCCGTCACGAAAATCCGCCACCCACGGCAGGCCCGTCATCCTCTTCAAGAACAGCCCGGCCAGATGCCCGGATGCCGGAGGGAACGTCGAGAGGACGGCATCCACCCGTTCTGACCGGATGAGGCGCCAGGCCCGGGCGACCGCGAACGGCACCCAGCCGACCTGATGATCCGGGAACAGACACCAGCGGGCGAGGGCGCGTCCCGGAGAGCCGGGAGGTTTCGACTGAGGGACGTGCAGCGCCTCACGCGGTCTCAGGAGGAAGCCTACGCGCAGGGGATCGCACGACCCCGTCCGGCAGATCGTGGCGTCGGGCGGGATGTCATCGAGCAGGGACTCATCCCGGTCGTAGTACCGCACGTCTTTCACCGTCACCACGATCGGTCGCCAGCCGTAGGCCGGGAGGTATTTCACGAACTTGAGCACCCGCTGCACCCCGCCAAGCCCCATCGGGGGAAAATAGTACGCGAAGATCAGGACCGTGCGCATCCTCATCGAATCACCACCCTCGTTTCGGCCGCGGGGGCTCCCTCTCTATTTTCTACGAATGAACGTGCGATCTGGATTTGTGGGACACGTTTACATGAACACGTCATACCGCGACCCGACATCCGGGTATTTGGTGACCTCGATCCGGGCCGGGAAGGCGTTCTTGAGCTGTTCCAGATGGGTCACGACCACGATCTTATCGAAATCTTCCTGAATCTCCTGCAGGGCTTCGACCAGGTATTCCAGGCCCTGAGCGTCCTGCGTCCCGAACCCTTCATCGACGATCAGCGTCCGCAGCCGGGTGCCCGCACGATGAGCGAGCAGTTTTGAGAGCGCGATGCGGAGCGCGAAATTCGTCCGGAACGCTTCTCCGCCGGAGAACAACTCATACGGCCGCGTCCCCAGTTCATCGCTGATTTTGATGTCGAGCGTCTCTTTCGTGCCCCCGGTCTTCAGGTCGCGGAGCGGTTCGATCGTGATCTGCGTCCGGTTGCCGGTGAGCCGGCTCAGAATCCGGTTGGCTTCGTCCTCGATCTCCGGGATGGCGTTCTCGATGATGAGCGCCTGGATGCCGTCTTTTCCGAACGCGGTCGCCAGTTTATCGTAGATGTCATACTCCCGGCCTGCCGCCTGCTGCTGTCGCTCGATCTCGACCAATCGCTCGGCGTCAGCTTCGTGCCGATCCGCCTGCCGTTGCGCGGCTCCGAGTTGTTGATTTTTCTCATTCTGCTTAGCCCGAAGGTCCGCCAGTTGCGCACTCCGCAAACGAATCTGCTGCTCGACAGACCCGGCCTGGAGGGTCTTCGCGTGCAGGTCCTCGATCCGGCTGGATTCGCGGCCGCGTTCTTCCTCCTTGTCCCGAGCCCGCGCTTCGAAGTCGGCTAAGGCCGTCCGTGCTGTCTCCAATTGGCGCTGCGCCTGGTCGAGCTGTTCTTTCCGGGCCGGGACGGTGTTCAACCGGTTGAGCCGTTCCTCGACCTGCGCGTGGCGCGCTGCGTCGTAGGCGACCGCCTGGATGTCCGACTGGAGTGCGGTGAGCTGGACCTGGGCATCGGGAGCATACGCTTGTTCACGCAATCGCTGGTCGAACCGGGCGATCTGCTCCTGAATCGTGGCGAGCGACGCGACAGCCGTCTCTTTGCGGGCGTGTGCCGCGTCAAGACGGGCTTTTTCCCCCTCGAACCGTTGCAATTCCCGCAATTTGGCTTTCACCTTCTCATGCCGATCCCTGTCGTACCCGATCTCGGCCTGCTGGCGCGTGAGGTCAGCCAGGGCGCGTTGGGCGTCGTGCGCGAACTGGCGCGTCGCTAATCGGTCGTTCAACGCGTCGACCTGGCGTTGGACGGCGAGCGTCTCCTGGGCAGCGTCGCGCGCAGACCGGGCGGCGGCTTCCGCCTCCGCCAGCCCCTTCCGCACGGTAGGGATCGACTCGATGGCCGGGCCGTTCTCTTTGTACTGCCGGGCCAGAGACGCCCGTTCATCCTGATGGAGCTTGATCCTCTGGTGCAGGCGTTCGATCTCTTCGGCGTGCTGTTTGAGCTGGGCGGCGAAGTTGGCTTCGATCGCTCGACGGCGGGGGACATCGAGCTTGGCGTCACAGAGCGGGCAGTGAGCTTTCTCGTCCCGTTCCAGGACGGCGAGCTTGTAGCGCGTCTCTTCGTCGTCGCGTTCATACTGCTTGATCTGCTTCGTGAGCGTCTCGATCTGCCCCTTGATGGCGACCCCGCGCTCCGTGATCTCTTTCTGTTTCTGCTCCAGGGGCGTGAGGCGCTCGATGCGTTGCTGGAGTTCGGCGACTCGCTCCTCACACGCTGTCACCTTATCCGCTCGCGCCTTGAGGTCTTTGAGCCGATGGGAATACCCGCCGAGTTCACTCTGAAGCGCGGCTCGCGCCTGCAGGATTTCTTCTTGCCGTGCGCGAATGTGTCGTTCGAGGTCGTCGTGCCGATCCCGTTTCTCGTCCCATTGTTCATCCGCCAGCCGGCCGCGTTGCAGGTCGTCGTAGCCTTTCTGGATGGCCGCCTGGTGTGTGAGGAGTTCCGCGTCCTCGGCGAGCGTCCGCTGGATCGTCTCGCGCTGGGACTCTAACGCCTGGCGTTGCTTTTCGACAGCGTGCCGGGCTTGCTCGATCACGCGCTCGATCTGGCCGCAGCGTTCCTTCAGACGGAGGACGGCGACTTGTTTCTGGGCGAGTCCCTCGCGTTCGCTGGCGAGCGTCTGATATTCCTGGTACGCCCGTTCGATCTCCTCCTGGTCGGCCAGCACCGCCTGGTACCCGGCGACAACGTCACGCTGACTGGCGATGCTGGCGGTCAGCGTCTTGAGCTGCTGATCCAGCCGTTCCTTGTTGCCGCGCAGGTCTGCCACCTGGCGCTTCGCTTCGTTCAGCTCTGCTCTGCGCTCCCGGAGGACGTCCAGTTCCTGTTCGACGATCGTGATCTGGGCCGAGAGATCCTGGATCGCCTGTTTGTGTTCGGCGATCGTCCGGGCGCACGCGTCCCGGTCTTGTAACATCTCGTCGATCTGCCGGCGCTGCTTCTCGCAGTCATCGTGGGTTCGAGCCGCCTGCTGGGCCCGTTCCCGGGCGCGCTGCTCCAGCTCATCGTACCGGGACAGCCCCAGAATCTCCGCCAGAATCTTCTTCCGTTCCCTGGCGCTCCGTTTGGTAAACTCGTCGGCCCGTCCCTGGAGGATGAACACCGAGTTGATGAACGTCTCATAGTCCATCCGCAGGGTGTCGATGATCTCTTGCTGGGTGCTGTTAATGCTGCTCTGGGTGATGGCTTTGAACTCGCCGGATTCCTCGTCATAGACCTGGAACTCCAGGTTCGTCTTGCCCCCGCGCCCGGTCTTCTGGTACTGGCGGTGGATGCGGTACCGGTCGCCTTCCAGGTCGAACTCAAACTCGACGGCCATCTCGGTCGTCCCGATCCGCAGGAGGCCGTCATCCGGTTTCCGGTCGCTGGACGCTTTTCGCGCTTCCCCCCAGACAGCCCAGGTGATCGCGTCGAGCAGCGCCGATTTCCCGTGTCCGTTGTCGCCCGATAGACAGACGACGCGCAGCGGCTCGAAATCCAGCGTCGGAACCTGCTCCCCGTAGCTGAGAAAGTTTTTGAGCGTTAACCGGACGGGTACCATAGAAGTTTGGGAAAGACAGTGGTCAGTGGTCAGTAAAAACCAAACCGCAGACAAGCTGGTGATTTTCCCGTACCATGTACTGCGTCATTCCCTCGAAAGCGGGAAGTCCATGGATTAGCTCTTACTGACCACTGACCACTGACTACTGTCCCTGTACATGCTCACGCCAGTAGTTGAGGCATTCTTCGATCGTCTCCTGCCAGGTGTAGGTCGGGGCCCATCCGGTGGCCTGGCGGAATTTGGTGCTATCGCCGATCAGGACGGGCACGTCGGATGGGCGCATCCGGCTGGGGTCCTCCCTGGTGGTGATCGTGACGTCGCTCAGGCTGAGCAGATGGTCGAGCATATCACGAATACGCGGGGAGTTCCCGGAGGCGATGTTGTAGGCCTCTCCCCATTCGCAGTGCCCGTCGAGGCTCATCCAGTAGGCGCGCACGATGTCCTTCACGTTCGTCATATCACGGATGGGATCGAGGTTGCCGTGGGAGATGACGGGTTCGCGGAG
Source organism: Candidatus Latescibacterota bacterium (assembly GCA_016209865.1). Taxonomy (GTDB): domain Bacteria; phylum JAAXHH01; class JAAXHH01; order JAAXHH01; family JACQVL01; genus JACQVL01. The sequence goes on from JACQVL010000069.1 coordinate 13,981, forward strand.
GCCGCGTTCGATCTGGGCGATCTGAACGCTGAACGAGGCTTCGGAGAACCCTTCATGCCGCCGGGCGCCGCTGTGGTTGAACGCCCGGGTCCGGACGATCTTCATCCCATAGCTTTTGGCATACTGCCATCCGAGCACATCCTGCGCCACTTTACTGCACCCGTAGGGGGAGAGCGGACGCAGCGGGTTCGTTTCTTTCACCGGAATCTCATGCGCGTGGACGAGACCATATTCCTCGCTGCTCCCGCAGATCTGGATTCGGCATTCCAGACAGGCTTCCCGGATGGCTTCGAACAGGTTCACCTGCCCGACGGCGTTCGTGACCAGACACTCGGCGGGGGCCAGCCACGAGGTCGGGACGTGGGACATCGCCGCCGTGTGAATACAGCGTTCGGGTTGATACTTTCTCAGGATCGTGTACAGGCTATGGGTGTCGGTCAAATCTCCGATTTCCCAGAGCACCTTCGGGTGGTGGAGCAGGTGGGTGACATTCTTCAGGTCCGACCGGCGGCGGCGCATCGCCACGATCTCGTAATCCGGATGTTCGGCGAGGATGTAGTCGATCATCGTGCTGCCGACCATCCCGGTCGCCCCGGTGACAAGGACGGATGACATGGACATTATCCTCCAGACGACGCCTGGTGCTCTTCTTCGAGTTCACGCTGCAGTAGTTGAGCGCACCGTTTCATGTCTGCGGCGTACGATTCAAGGTCAGGGTTGTTCTCGAAATAGCGGTCAAGCGCGTCGAGACAACTCAGTTCTTCAGAGACGGCCGCGCGCCTGATCCGCTGAGGGGTTTCCGTCTTCCGCACGATGCTGGCGACGAGAAACGCCTGGTCTAAGCCAGCCCGGAGCGCTCTGAGGTCGATCTTGTGCTGCAGTTCCTCCGGCACGGTATAGATGACCCGCACGATCGCGCCCGCGAGGTCTCGGCGTTCGATCTCGCGGAGGATGGTGTGCGTCGGCTGTTCGTCCTCCGGGCTGATCGTCACGTCGATCGTGATAAACGGCCGGGCCGGCGTCGGGATAAACCGGTACTGCACCTCCTTACCGTCCAGTTCAACCAGGCAAAACCCTTTCTCTTCCTGCTCTTCCCCGAAATCGACCCGTTCGATACTGCCGGGGTAGACGACGCGGGGCTTCCCACGCGGGTTGAGGTCCTGGAACCGGTGGACATGGCCGAGGGCGCAGTAGTCGAACGCCGGGTTGGCCAGGACGCTCGTCAGGATCGTCGGGTCATGCCCGATGACGGCGGAGCGTTCTGTGCCGGACAGCCGGGCATCCGCCGCGGTGATGTGGGCGAGGAGAAACGACGGGAGCGACGGGTCGAGGTCGTCCGCCCACGACTGGATGATGGTGGTACAGATTTCTTCGATCTTCTGCCGTATCTCCGTTTCGGAAAGGTCTTTATACTCATCCTTCGTCAACAACGTGCTCTTCGTCGGCCAGGGAAGGCAGGCGACCTGTACCGCGCCCTGTTTCGTCTGGATGACGAGCTTCTCCGGTTTCGAGATGATGGCGATGTCCGTGACGCCGAGCGTCCCGAAGATATCGATCGAAGACGCCTTCCCGTACGCCACCGGGTTGTCATGGTTCCCGATGATCATGACGACCGGGATCCCGGCATCGCTGAACCGGCGGAACTGCGCGGCAAATGCCCGCTGGTGGGTCGGAGTCGGGTCGCACGTGCGGTACGCATCCCCCGCGAAGAGGACGAGGTCGGCTTTTTCCTCGATGCCCGTATCGACCGCGAAGCTGAGGCACTTGGAGAAGTCCTGCAGCCGGGTATGGAGTCCGGTCGCCGGGTCGAGCCGTCCGTAGTTCTCCATCCCCATGTGGATGTCAGCGATGTGAAGGATTTTGAGGGACATGGAAAAACCAGGGGTCAGGGGTCAGGATTCAGGGGTCAGGAAAGGAATAGGTCACAAGTCATAAGGTCACAGGTCGGAAGGTCGCAAGCCGGAATCTGACCTTCGACCTTTATGTTTTTCCTGACCCCCGACCCCTGACCCCTCAGTTCTACAGCTTCCAATATTCGTTGATGTCCTTCTGGTACCCCTCGACCTTCCCGGCGACGACCTCGTCGACGGAGACGGCCTGGCCGCACCAGGATGACTCGTAGATCGCCTCGCTGATGGCTTTTGCTCGCAGGCCATCCCACCCATCGACTTCCGGGCGGCGGCGATGGGCGACGGCATCGATGAAATCATAACATTCGAGCACGACCCCGTCGGTGATCCCGTGGGGAAAGAGCTGTTCCTTGCGTCCGGCGTCCAGGCTGAGCAGGAATTCGATCTTCAAGTCGTTCAGATACTTCACCGATCCTTCTTTGAGTTGTACTTCCGGGTTGCCCGACATGAAGCCGTGGAAGACATCCCCTGTGTCCTCGATCGACCCTTCGCTGCCGTAGTACAGCACGTGGTTAAACCCTTTGCCGGGCGCGGCCTGCGACCAGCTCCAGGTGCCGATCAGACCGCTCTTGAACGTCAGGGTCGCCGTCCAGGAATCCTCCACGTCGCCGCACACAGTCTGACCGGACGCGTCCGTATACTCCTTCGGTTCGAACGCGCGGACTTCCGCGTACACCCGGTCGACGTCCCCGAAGAAATACCGGATACTGTCCATGTAGTGCGCCCCGCTGTCCATCACCATCCAGCCGCCGCTCATTCGCTTCTGGACTCGCCATTGCATCGCCCCGCTGGACAGGCTGGAGGGAGACCAGCTCGCGTGCTGGACGAAGAACAGGCGCGGCGTCCCGATCATCTTCCGTTCGTTCAGCACCCAGTGGATCGTCCGCTGTCCTAAGTACCGGCGGATGTTCTCCGCGGTGGCCACGATCCGGCCGTGCTGTTCGGCGGTCTCGATGATCTTCCGGCTGGCTTTGACAGTAATGCCGAGGGGTTTTTCGATGATGACATCGACCCCGGATTCCAGGCAGGGGAGGGCGGAGGCGTGGTGATAACAGTGCGGGGTGGCGATGTCAGCGGCGGTCAGGGATTCCTGCTTCAGCATCATCTCGACAGCGGTGTACACGTTCGGGGATTTCCCCTGGAATTCCCGGATGGTGCGGGCAAACCCGCGTGCCCGTTCCTCCACGGTGTCGCAGACGGCGGCGAGTTCAAAATTCCCGATGCCGCGCGTCTTCAGCGTCTGATACGCCCGCAGGTGCCCCCCGGCCATGCCGCCACACCCGATCATCGCCAATCGTACGGGTTCCGCCATGCGTTCCTCCGTTCGTTCCGTCGTGTGAGGCTTTTGTCCGGTGTCCTGCCGCGTCCCTAACGTCCAGAATATGTTGAGTATACGACGTGGCAAAAAGGCTGTCAAATGAATTTTCAAGACTGCATGGGCAGATGGACGGTGAAGAGGCAAAAGCAGTCGATCTGTCTTTTTGGGTTTCCCGTACCCCTAACCCCGAATCCCGAACCCCGAATCCCCTTTCGCCTTTTCGCCCCATGCTTTATTTTGTGCCCATGCGTCTCTCCCCCTATCTCGGCCTGGCGTTCGGCGTCGCGTGTACCGCTGGCGCGGCCATCTTGATCCGTTTAACGGATGCGCCATCCCTGGTCATCGCCGCGTACCGACTGACGATGGCCTCTGTCCTGCTCCTGCCGGTCGCGCTCCTGCGGTCGGGCGAGGAACGAAGACGCCTGACGGGGCGGGATTGGCGCTGGATGGCGGCATCTGGCGGGCTGTTGGCCGTCCATTTCGCGTCGTGGATCTCCTCCCTCGCCTACACGTCTGTCGCCAGCTCGGTCGTGCTCGTCACCACCTACCCCCTCTTCGTCGGCCTGGGAGCACACTGGCTGATGCGCGAGCGGCTCTCATCCGGGATGTTAGGCGGCATCCTGGTGGCCGTCATCGGCGGAGGGATCATCGGGTACGGGGATTTCAGCTCCGGGCGCGATGCGCTCTTCGGGGATGCCCTGGCCGTCGTGGGCGCGTTCTCCGGGGGCGGGTATTTGATGATCGGCCGGCATCTGCGCCGCCGGTTGTCGTTGATGACCTACATCGCGGTCGTCTACTCGACGGCAGCGGTCATCTTAGCGGTCATCGCCGTGGGGGCGGGCTACCCGGTGACCGGGTATTCCCGGATGACCTACATGCTGCTCCTGGCGCTGGCGGTCGGGCCTCAACTCCTCGGCCATTCTTCCCTCAACTGGGCGCTGAAGTACCTGTCCGCCGCGTTCGTCAGCGTGAGCGCCCTGGGGGAACCGGTCGGCGCGACCGTGCTGGCGGCGGTTGTGCTCGGAGAGCCCGTCCCACCGTTGAAGCTCGCTGGCGGCGTGTTCGTCCTGACGGGTATTTATCTGACGTTGCGGGAAGAACAACGTTAACACGTTGGAACGTTAGAACGTTTACACGTTCACCCATGAACAACGTTCAAACGTTAGAACGTTCTAACGTGCCAACGCTATCTTTCTAACACCACCAGCACATCCCCCTTATTCACCGCATCCCCTGGCTGGACTCGCACCTCTTTCACCCGCCCGTCCGCGTGGGCCCGCAGCTCGTTCTCCATCTTCATCGCTTCGATGATGACGACGCCCTGTCCGGCGGTGACGGCATCTCCGACGGCGACTTCGACCGCGAGCACCCGGCCGGGCATCGGGGCGGTGATCGTTTGAGGAGCCGTCCGGTGATGCCGCTTCACCGCGCCACGGAGCCGGGCGACAGAGGCGGATTCGACGGCCACGTCGTAGACAACTCCATCGATCATCACCCGCCAGACGTCCGAGACCTCCAGCACCGTCGCCGTGTACGACCGCCCATCGATCAGGAGCGAGTAGGTGGCCGCTGAATCGAGGGGGACGAGGTCGACCTGCATGGGGACGCCGGTGATGTCAACCCGCGTCGAGCCGGGCTGGTCCTCAACGTCCACGGTAAACGAGTTGGCTCCCAGATTTGCCAGGTATTTCATCGATACCTCTTTCCTTCCCGAACCCCTAATCCCGAACCCCGAGCCTACCGAAGGGCCGCCCGCCGTCCGGCCAGCTTCCACGGGCTGTGGCCGGGGGCGCTGCTCGATGAGACCGGGGTCCGCATCGTCTGCTGGTGCCGGTGTGCCATGATGGCGGCGAAGGCGGCCGCGACCAGGGGCTGGTGATCGGTCTCAGCCGGTGGGGTCATCTGGTGGAGAAAGCTCGTCGAATACTGGCCTGACACGAACCGGGGGTCAGCCAGGGCGCGCAGATGGAAGGGAATCGTCGTCTTGATGCCCCCGATGTCGTACTCGGCAAGGGCGCGTCGCATCCGGGCGATCGCTTCGTCCCGGTCCGCCGCCCAGACGATCAGCTTGGCGATGAGCGGGTCATAGTAGATCGGAACTTCATACCCGCGATACATCCCGCTGTCGAGACGGACGCCCGGGCCGCCGGGCTCGGTCAGCCGGGTGATCAGGCCGATGGACGGGATGAAGTTGTCGTCCGGGTCTTCGGCGGAGACCCGGCATTCGATCGCCGCGCCCGTGAACCGGATCGACGCTTGCGTGAACGGGAGGGGTTCGCCGGCCGCGATGCGGATCTGTGCTTTGACCAGGTCGAGGCCGGTGCGCATCTCCGTGACCGGATGCTCCACCTGCAGCCTGGTGTTCATCTCTAAGAAATAGAAATGGCGATCCTGATCGACGATGAACTCGATCGTCCCCGCGTTCGTGTACCCGACCGCTTCTGCGGCGCGGACAGCCGCTTTACCCATCGCGCGCCGCATCGCGTCGTCGAGCGCGCACGACGGGGATTCTTCGATCAGTTTCTGATGCCGGCGCTGCACGGAACATTCCCGTTCGCCCAGATGGACGACGTGGCCGTGGGCATCCGCGAGCACCTGGAACTCCACATGCCGGGGCTCGCTCAGACACTTCTCGACGTAGACCGTCGGGTCGCCGAATGCAGACTGCGCCTCCGACCGCGCGGCCCGGAGGGCGCCGGCCAGTTCCCCCTCGTCCTGCACGACGCGCATCCCTTTTCCGCCCCCGCCCATCGCCGCTTTGATGAGCACCGGATACCCGATGGATCGGGCCACCCGGCCGGCCTCCGTGTCGTCCGCTAACCCTTCGTCGGTGCCGGGGACGACGGGCACGTGCGCGGCTCGCATCGTCCGCCGCGCCGCGGTCTTATCCCCCATCGCCCGGATGGCGGGACCGGACGGCCCGATGAAAGTCAGTCCCGCATCCGCGCAGAGGTCGGCGAAGTCCGCGTTCTCGGCGAGAAACCCGTAGCCGGGATGGATGGCCTCCGCCCCGGCTCGACGAGCCACCTCGACCAGTGTTTCGCCGCGGAGATAACTTTCTGTCGAGGGCGGTAGGCCGATGGAGTACGCTTCATCCGCGTAGCGGACGTGCAGGGCGCTCCGGTCCGCCTCAGAGAACACGGCGACGGCCGCGATGTCCATCTCATGACACGACCGGATGATCCGGACGGCGATCTCCCCCCGGTTGGCAATTAATATCTTCCTAAACATACTTTAGGAAAGTCCTTTCTCATCTAAGGACAAAAGACAAAGTACGAAGGACGAAAAAGCAAGTCGATTCTTTTCACTTTCGTCCTTTGTCCTTCGTATTTCGTCCTTTCATAATGGAATATTCCCGTGCTTCTTCGGGGGGTTCGTATCCCGCTTGTTCTTCAGCATCTCCAGGGCGGCGATCAGACGGGGACGAGTCTCCTGTGGTTGGATGACCTCATCAATGTAGCCCATCCGCGCGGCGATGTACGGGTTGTCGAATTTCTCGCGGAACTCCGCGATCAGGCGCTGCCGGGTCGCCTCCGGGTCCTTCTCTTGAGCGATCTCGCGCCGGTAGAGGATGTTGACCGACCCTTCCGGCCCCATGACCGCAAACTGCGCGGTCGGCCAGGCGTAATTGATGTCCGCCCGGATGTGTTTGCTGTTCATCACACAGTACGCCCCCCCGTACGCCTTGCGGGTCACGACGGTCAGCCGGGGGACGGTGCTCTCGCAGAACGCGTACAGGAGCTTGGCGCCCTCTTTGATCACCCCGCCGTGCTCCTGACTGACGCCGGGGAGGAAGCCGGGAACGTCCTCGAACACGACGAGCGGGAGGTTGAACGCGTCGCAGAACCGGACGAACCGGGCCCCCTTGACGGAGGAGCGGATGTCGAGCACCCCCGCTAAGGACGCGGGCTGGTTGGCCACGATGCCCACCGGCTTCCCGTTTAGCCGGGCAAACCCGATGACGAGGTTGTCGGCAAACTCTTTCTGAACCTCCATGAAGTCGCCGTGATCGATGACCCGTGTGATGACATCCCGGATGTCGTACGGTTTATTCGGGTCATCCGGGACGATGCGGGTCAGCGCCTCGTCCATCCGGTTCGGGTCGTCCGTCGACTCGACGGCGGGCGGGTCTTCCAGGTTGTTCGACGGCAGGAAGGCGAGGAGGCGTTTCACGTCGAGGAGGCAGGTCGCTTCGTCGGCCGCCGCAAAATGGGCGACCCCGCTCACCGAGTTATGGGTGTGCGCCCCGCCTAACTCCTCGAACGTCACCTCTTCATGCGTGACCGACCGGATGACGTCCGGGCCGGTGATGAACATGTAGCTTGTATCCTCGACCATGAAGACAAAATCCGTGATGGCGGGAGAATAGACCGCGCCCCCCGCGCAGGGGCCCATGATGACGGAGATTTGCGGGATAACTCCGGACGCGAGGACGTTGCGCAGAAAAATATCGGCGTACCCGGCCAGACTGATCACGCCCTCCTGGATGCGCGCCCCGCCGGAGTCCTTCAGGCCGATGAGCGGCGCCCCGTTCTTCATGGCCAGGTCCATCACCTTGCAGATTTTCTCTCCATACGCCAGGCCGAGCGACCCGCCGAACACGGTGAAGTCTTCGGCGATGACGTAGACGAGCCGGCCGCCGATCGTGCCGTAACCGGTCACCACCCCGTCGCCGAGAATCCGGCGGTCCCCCATCCCGAAGTCGTCGCACCGGTGGGTGACGAACGCGCCCAGTTCTTGAAAACTGCCTTCGTCGACAAGGAAGGCGACGCGCTCGCGGGCGGTCCATTTCCCCGCCTGGTGCTGTTTTTTGATGCGCTCGCTTCCCCCGCCCAGACTGGCTTCCTGGCGGAGAGCTTCCACACGTTTCATCTTCTCGACCATCGACATCGGACAACCCCTCTCCTATTTTGGATTTTAGATTTTGGATTTTGGATTACTGGTCTGCGGCAAGTGCTTAGACCATCGAGCAAACGCGATTCGGCTTTCATGGGTTAGTCCCGTGCGAGCAGGAATCCATTCTCCAACCCAAAATCCGAAATCCAAAATCCAAAATCTACCTTAGCCATCCCCGCTCCTGGTACATCGCCTGCATCCGTCTCACCACGTTCCGGGCGTCATGGTACTGCTCGACCCACTGCCGGCCGTGCTGGCCGTGCGCGTGGCGAAGACGCGGGCTGCGGATCAAGTCTACCAGGCGGCCGTACAGCGTCTCCGCGTTGACGTTGACGAACGGATGGTCGGGGATGAACGCCTCATGGTCGGGCGGCAGGTTGGTGCAGACGGGAATCCCCATCGACAAAGCTTCCAGCGAACTCATCCCGTATCCGACCCCGCCTGCGTTGGTGATCTGGTCGATGACGATGTCACTCGTCTGTTTGAGGGCGATGACCTCCGCATGAGGTTTCCGTTCGACGAACACGAACTCGATCCCGTGTTCGTGTTCGAGTCGTTTCCCGACCGCGATGATCCAGTCTGAGCCTTTATACCGCCGGTTGGTCGCGGAATGGAAGACCCGGAGTCGGGGGTTCTCGCCGTCACGCACCCGGTACCGCCCGGGATCGAACGGGAAGAACAGGTACGTGATGCGTGGGTGGAGGCGCAGGTGGTCGAACTCCACCGTGAAATTGAGATGACTGACCGCATCGACCGCCGGGATGACGCCGCGGGTTCTGAGATCGCTGCCTAAGTAGCAGCAGACGATCTTCTTCCCTCGCGCGTGTAACGCCTGAACGTGTTCTCCGGTCCGGAAGAAATCCAGTCCGCCGTCGAGTTGATACAGATCATGATTGAAGAAATCAAGGGACTCCAGGGCGGCGTGTATGCGACGACGCCAGAGACGTTCTCGAATCGTGATAAGCGCTGCTTCCAGCCGGTTCCCTGGTGCCCAGACGAGGGGGCATTTCGCCTTTTCGCCGGGTTCTCTTTTCACCCCTGTTAATGCCCGCTGGCTTGCCGACGACAGCCGATCCCGCGCGGCACAGAACAACCGGCCGTCGAGCCAGGGCAGGTCGAGGCAGAGGTCCTCCTCGAACCCGTACCGGTTCCGTCCGAACGTGACCAGCCGGCTGTCGATGCCGAGCGCGCGTTCCGCCTTCACGAAGGCGATGGGCACCCCGGCGGTGTTGAACGG